>NZ_DAMBUH010000161.1:0-4974 GCF_032053605.1 Tianweitania sp. | reverse complement strand
TGGTGACGGCGGTATCTGGGGCTCGAACAATGGCGATGACGGCTTCGTCACGGGCACCAGCAGCGCCGGAGCGAATGCTTCGATCGACGGCAGCGCCTTCAGCCAGCATCTGGCACAGGGTGCGAATCTGCAGCAGAACGCCGTCGACATGACGGTGGTTGGCGGCAGCCTGTCCAGCATGACGGCTGGCGAAGATTCCGACCACGGCACCCACAGCGGCGGCTAACTTCCAACACAGCACAAATCGGCCGCAACGTCGTGCCGACGGAGGCTTGAGCCGTGTTTCTCGACAAGACAACCGAAGCCATCGCCCATTTCGTGGGCCTGTTCGACGTCACCACCGAGGCTGCGCGCCTGCGTAAATCCTTCAACGAATTTACGGCAAAGCAGCAGCACGACCGCGACCCGTCGCATGCCGACAGCCATCCGGTTTCCTTAAACGCCGCGCTCGATCTCGAGGATTTCGATCCCGGCGTTTTGTACCTTCCGCAGCCGTCTCAACTGGTTCGCGTCGTGCATGACACGACGGTGTCCTATCGGCCGCTTCCGACAAAGTCGGCGCGCATTGCGGATCATGATGCTGAAGCAACGCGCTCGCTCCATGCCGCGCATGTATCGCGTAGCGGCCATGGGCAGCTCGACCCGCAAGGATCGATCGCAACCCTGATCCATCAGGAAGCGGTTCTGTCCGACGACGATTATGCTTCCGTCGGCCATCACGGCTTGATTTTCCATCAGATTGGCGATCCCGATGCGCAGCTGGCGCAGCTCGTGGATGCCGCGCACGATCTTTCCCCGCTTTGGGGCCTGGATACCACCGGCACGACGGACAACACGGCAGCGCTGGCCGACTTCATCGACAATGTGACCGTCATGCTGCGTGATTTCGCGGCGCATCACCAAAGCGTGGATGCCGACGACTTCTCCTTGTTCGTGACGAGCGATCCGCTCGGCCAAAGCTTCGTCAACGGCGTGGCGGTGACCGACGATCTTCCGAAGCTGGACGATTATCTCAAAACCAAGCCGGACGACGCCGAAGACGACAGTGCGCTTCCAAGCTCGATACGCCTCGGTGGGGATACACCCTCCACCGCGGCGAGTGCGACCGGCAGCACGGCCTATGGCGGTGCTCTGGCGGACTCGTCCGTCGACGCGTCGACCGGCGGCAACACGCTGGTGAATACTGCGCAAATTGCCAACCAGTGGACGGCCGCGCATGTGATGGCCGCCGTTGGTGATTATCATCAGCTTGACGCGATCGTGCAGATCAACGTGTTTGCCGATCAGGATGCGATCGGCTCGATGTTGCATGGGCTGAATGGGTGGCAGCTGGATGCCAGCGATCCGACACAAGCCTTCAACATTGCCATGTTCAAGCAAACGGATCTCGGCCCGCAGCACGCCGCGAACCTGCTGGCACCCGGTCAATTCCCGTCACAATGGGCCATCACGACGCTGCATGGCGACCTCACCATCATGGCCTGGGTCGAGCAGCTCGCTTTCATGAGCGACAGCGACATCGCGGTGTTGTCGTCGAGCGGATATAAGACCACCGTCACCACCGGTGACAACATGCAGTTGAACGATGTTTTTCTTCAGCAGATCGGCCACTTCTTCGACCTGATCATCGTTGGCGGAAGCATCTACGACGCCAACATCATCCACCAGATGAACGTTCTGCTCGACAGCGATCTTGTCGGCGGCGTCGATGGTTTCCAGACCAACAGCCAGTTCCAGTTGTCGACGCAGGGCAACCTGCTTTGGAACCAGGCCACGATCCACAACATGCATGGCGCCGGCGTTGAAGCCCTGCCGAATGCCTATGGGCAGGCCGCCGCAAACTTTGCGGCCGGCAATGAGAGCCTGCCGGCCGGTGTCATGAACGACCCGATGTTTGCGGGCATGGCGGGTCTGCGCGTGCTTTACGTCACCGGCGATTTCCTCAACCTGAACTATATCAAGCAGACCAACATACTCGGCGACAGTGATCAGATCGCTCTGGCGATGGATCAGGTGAAGGCCGACGCCAATGCCCACTGGACCGTGTCAACGGGCAACAACCAGGTCATCAATCTCGCCGGGATCACCGACGTCGATTATTCCGGCAAGATCTATGCCGGCGGCCATACCTATTCCGACGCCATGCTGGTGCAGGCCGAGCTTGTGTCCAGCAAACCCAGCTTCGGCTTGGCTGATCCCGACCACCTGGTGAACGAGGCGGTGGCCTTTCTGCAGGACAACGCCGTCACGTCGCCGTCCGATCACTGGAATGACAGTTTCGCCAAACCGACGATCGCCGACCATCACGGCGCGGTCGATCCCATGCATAGCATGCTGAGTTAGGTCAGAGGTAAGAACACACATGGTCGACCGGGGGGATTTCCAGCCGTTCCGCGAGGAGCCGGCGGATGAGGCGTCGCAGGACGATACGCATGCCAGACCGAGCACTGCATCCAAGCCGCTGACGCAGATGCTGCGCGGCCCAAGTGAAGCCATCGACAAGACCTTGTCCAATCTCGACACGATGCTGGGCGAGCTGTTCGACCAGGAAATGCTGCAGCGCGCCGGCGTGAAGCGCACAGTGGTGGTTCCTGAAGCCGCAAAGGCGCTGGCGCAAAGCCCGGCGGCGCAGATCCCTATTGCCGCCCCCTTTCAAGCCATCCCGCCGGTCGCGCGGGTTGAGACTCCCCAGCCTTCAGCCAAAGACACCGCAAAGCCAGAAGGCCGGGTTCTTCCCGAAGCACCGCGAGCGCCTGCCGAACCGGAGATGAAGAGCGAATCCAAGCCGTCTGGCATGGTGGTGCTGGAAGCCGATCGCGGTCCGGTGGAAGCGCCGAAGAAGGAGCCTTCGCAGGGCGGACGCGGGCCTTCAGACACCGGCAAGGGCGGTGGCGGCGGTGGTGGCGGCGGGTCTTTCCACAAGCGGCTTGGCCCCGTCGATTATTCCCATTCGCTGCAAGCCGGCATCAAGGCGGTGAAGCACAACCTGGCGATCGTGATGGTGTTCACGCTGGCCACCAATGTGCTGGTTCTGGCTATTCCCATCTATCTGTTCCAGATCTCCGACCGTGTCTTGTCCAGCCGCTCGATCGACACGCTGATCATGCTGACCACGGTGATCGTGGGTGCGGTGCTGATGCAGTCGGTGCTGGATGCACTGCGCCGCTTCATCCTGATGCGTACGGCGGTGGAAGTCGCGGCCCAACTTGGCGCCCCGATCCTGAGTGCGGCGGCCCGCGCGTCCCTGCAAAGCAACGGGCGCGAATATCAGGTGCTGGGCGATTTGCAGCAGCTGCGCTCGTTTCTGACCTCCGGCACGCTGCTTTCGCTGCTCGATGCGCCAGTCGCACCTGTCTTTCTGGTGGCGGTGTTCCTGGTGCATCCGCATCTCGGCTCGATCGTGATCCTGTCGTCCTTCCTGCTTTTGATCGTGGCGATCTTCAACCAGCGCGCGACGCATGCGCATTTTGCCGAAGCCAACGGCCATCTCGTGCGGTCGAACCTTCATCTCGACGCCATGTCGCGCAATTCACAGATCATCAACGCTTTGGCGATGATCCCGGAAACGGTGCGGTTGTGGGGTAGGGACACGGCGTCATCGCTCAGCGCCCAGGTGGAAGCGCAGGATCGCAATATTGGCTTCGCTTCGTTGTCGAAGGCGATCCGGCTTCTGACCCAAGTCTCGATGCTGGGCTGGGGCGCGTTCTTGTCGATCGAGGGCGAGCTGACCGGCGGTATGGTGATCGCGGCTTCGATCATCGCTGGCCGTGCGCTGGGGCCGATCGAAGGCGCGATCGAGGGCTGGCATCAGGTGGTGCAATCGCGCGCCAGCTATCAGCGCATCGCCACGCTTCTGAAGACCTCGTCGATGAACTTCGAGCGGTTGAAGTTGCCGAACCCGGAAGGGCGGCTCGATGTCGAACGCCTGCTTTTCGTTCCCAACGGTACCAAGCGCGTGGTGCTGAACGGCGTGACCTTCTCGCTCATGCCGGGCGACTCCCTTGCGATCATCGGCAATTCGGGTGCCGGCAAGACGACGCTCGGCAAGATGCTGGTCGGCTCCATCCTGCCGACCTCCGGCGCCGTGCGGCTCGATCTGATGGATCTCAGAAATTGGGACCAGCGCCAGTTCGGCGAGAATATCGGTTATCTGCCGCAGGACGTTCAGCTCTTTCCCGGCACGATCAAGGCCAATATCGGTCGCATGCGCGAGGATGCCAGCGACGCCGACATCTATGAAGCTGCCAAGCTTGCCGACGTGCATGAGCTGATCGCTTCGCTCCCACATGGCTACGAGACGGTGGTGGCGGCCGACGGTTCGCCGCTGTCGGGCGGCCAGAAGCAGCGCATCGCACTGGCCCGCGCGTTCTTCGGTTCGCCGAAGATGGTGATCCTAGACGAGCCGAACTCCAATCTCGACAGCTTCGGCGAACAGGCGCTAGCGCGTGCGCTGGATCATGCCAAGCAGAACAAGATCACAGTGGTGACGATCACGCAGCGCCCCGCATTGCTGCAAAGCGTCAACAAGGTGCTCGTGCTGGTTAACGGCACGGTGGTTCTGTTCGGTCCCCGGCAGGAGGTTCTCACCGCGCTGGCTGCGCGCGGCATGAACCTCGAAGGCGGGCCTTTCTCCAACATTCAGATTGATTGAGCGCGAGGGGGAAGGACGCATGACCGACCTGGCCACAGTTCACGGCGGCGAATGGTATGCGGAGGTGCCGCGCTCGATCCGCAAACACACGATCTTTGGCATGGTGCTGCTGGCCGTCATTCTTGGCGGCTTCAGCGCCTGGGGCTTTACCGCACCTCTGGCCGCTGCCGTCATCTCCCAAGGCAGCTTCGTCGCCACCGAGCAGAACAAGATCGTGCAGCATCTCGAAGGCGGCATTATCGAGGAGATCCTGATCAACGAGGGCGACAAGGTCACCGCCGGCCAACCCTTGATCCGGCTGGACAAGACGGCGGCGCAGGCCA
>NZ_DAMBUH010000160.1:0-5214 GCF_032053605.1 Tianweitania sp. | reverse complement strand
CTGGCGCTGCATCGCGGCGGGCCGCGCGATCTCGGTGCCATCGGCTCCGGCCTCAGGGCAGCACAAGCGATCGCCGACCTGATAGGCCAGGCCACCTTGCCGGCTGAGCTGCGTGCGGCGGTGGATGGACTGCACGCCTTGCCGGCAGTTGTCGCCGAAAGTCTGGCGGCTGCGCTCGATGATAGCCTGCCGCTGCTCAAGCGCGATGGCGGTTTTATCAGCAAGACCCATCACACCGAGCTCGACGAGATGCGCGCGCTTGCCACCGAGTCCCGCCAGGTCATCGCCGCGATGGAGCGCGACCTTTGCGAGGAAACCGGCATCCGCGCGCTGAAGATCCGGCACAACAATGTGCTCGGCTATTACATCGAAGTCAGCGCCGGAAACTCCGACGCGCTGACCAACACGCCGGAAGCCAAGGCGCGCTTCATCCACCGCCAGACCATGGCCAACGCCATGCGCTTCACCACGACCGAGCTCGCTGGCTTGGAAACGAAGATCGCCAACGCCGCAGACCGGGCGCTGACGATCGAGCTCGGCCTGTTTGATGCGCTGGTGGCCCTGGTGGTGGAGCATGCCGAAGCCATTCGGCAGGCCGCAAGCGCGCTGGCGGTTCTGGATGTTTCGGCGGCCCTCGCGGCGCTGGCTGCTTCCGAAAGCTATAATCGCCCGCATGTCGATGACAGCCTCGACTTCTGCATCGAAGGCGGCCGCCATCCGGTGGTGGAACAGGCGCTGCGGCGTCAGAACGCGCCGGCTTTCGTAATGAACGATTGCGACCTGTCGCCGGAAAAATCGGGGCAGTCCGGCAAGATCTGGCTGCTGACAGGCCCTAACATGGGCGGTAAGTCGACCTTCCTGCGCCAGAACGCGCTGATTGCTCTGATGGCGCAGATGGGCGCCTTTGTGCCGGCCCGCTCGGCGCGCATTGGCGTCGTTGATCGCCTGTTTTCCCGTGTCGGCGCGTCCGACGATCTGGCGCGCGGCCGCTCCACCTTCATGGTGGAAATGGTGGAAACCGCCGCCATCCTCAACCAGGCCGGTTCCCGCGCGCTGGTGATCCTGGACGAGATCGGGCGCGGCACAGCCACCTTTGACGGCCTCTCGATCGCCTGGGCGGCGGTAGAATATCTGCACGAGAAAAACCGCTGCCGCGCTTTGTTCGCCACCCACTTCCACGAAATGACCGCGCTTGCCCAAAAGCTGCCGCGCCTCGCCAACGTCACCATGCGCGTGAAGGAATGGGATGGCGAGGTCGTGTTTCTGCATGAAGTCGGCAAGGGTGCGGCCGACCGCTCCTACGGCGTCCAGGTCGCCCGCCTCGCCGGTTTGCCAAAGTCGGTCGTGGAACGCGCCCGCGCCGTGCTCGCGCAGCTCGAAGCCGGCGCGACCTCGGGCAAGGCGACAAAGCTGGTGGACGACCTGCCGCTGTTCAGCGCAGCCCTTCGCGAGCCGCCGAAGCCGACTGCCGTAGATGCGCTGCGCGAGGCCATGGGGGCGATCAACCCGGATGATTTGAGCCCACGAGAGGCGCTGGAGGCGCTGTATCGGTTGAAGGGGTTGGTGGGAGACAGGTAGGCTCGCCTTTTCAGGCGAGCTTCGCTTTCCGCTTCGCGGCACCGCCGGACATGTTCAACGCAATCGCTGCGCGAATGAGTTCTTTGAACGCATCCTCATCGAGGACATCCTCTTGCCCGATGTCGATCGCGCGCCTGACCTTGCCGACGAGACTTGAGTTGAACAGGCCTGTCGGATCAGCAAGCGCCGCGCCCTTGGCAAAGGTCAGCTTGACCACAGCCTTGTAGGTTTCACCGGTGCAGAGAATGCCGGCATGTTCCCAGACCGGAACGCCGCGCCACTTCCATGTTTCTTCCACCTGGGGATCGGCGGCATGGATGAGAGCGCGGATCCTGGCCAGTGTTTGGCCGCGCCAATCGGCAAGTTCCTTTATTCTTGCATCGATGAGCGCTGAGGGTGATGGTTCTGTCGCTTGTTCCATCATGATTGAGGCTCCTTTAGAGGACCGCAGGCGCTTTACTTACCGCGCATCGAAGTCGTTTCGGGCTTTCTCCACCGTCTCAAGATTCTCCTCCGCCCAGATCCAGACACCGCAAAAGGCAGCGCCAAGGCTTTGGCCAAGCTGCGTCAGGCGATAGTCGACGTGGGGCGGCACGACGGGGTGGACGGTGCGGGTCACCATGCCGTCGCGCTCCATCTGGCGCAGCGTCTGGGTCAGCATCTTCTGGCTGATGCCTTCGATCTTGCGGGCAAGCTGGGTGAAGCGAAGCTCGCCATGAGCATCCAGAACCTCCAGGATGATCATCGTCCATTTGTCGGCGACACGGCCGATCAACTCGTTGACCAGCCGCTCGATGCGCGGATCGAGCACGTCCGGCGGTGGCGTCTTGGCGACCTCTTTCGCCTGACAGATCGTGGCAGCGTCGAATGGCAGGCTCGTCATCTCTCACTCTCTTTCAGGTAAGTACAAATCTTTCAGGTGCCTACTTTCGTTTGGATTGTAGCTGTTTACATCAGCGGCATCAATTTGAAGGAGCAGTTTTCATGAACAAGTCCGGCAATACCATCCTCATCACCGGCGGCGGCTCCGGCATCGGCGCAGCACTGGCTCAGCGCTTTCATGATCTCGGCAATACCGTGATTGTCGCCGGACGCCGGCAGGATGCGCTCGACGCCACGATCACTGGCCGGGCCAACATGCATGCGCTGACGCTCGACGTGGAAAGCGAAGCCGGGATCGCCGACTTCGCCGGCCGCCTGCTTGCTGCTCATCCCGACGTCAACGTCCTGATCAACAATGCCGGCATCATGCGCTTCGAGGCGCTGGACCATAGCCGAGATCTGGCCGATGCCGAAGCGACGATTACCACCAACCTGCTGGGTCCGATCCGGGTGACCAATGCGCTGATCGATCACCTCGCCACGAAATCCGGTGCCGCGATCGTCAACGTGACGTCGGGCTTGGCCTTCGTGCCATTGGTCATGACGCCGACCTATAATGCGACAAAGGCGGCGATCCATTCCTACACCGTCTCGTTGCGCGCAGCACTGGAAGGCAAGGTCGAGGTGATCGAACTCGCGCCGCCAGCCGTCCAGACCGGCCTGACACCCGGCCAGGAAACGCTTGAGGGCTACCAGCCCTTGAACGAGTTCATCGATGAGGTGATGGCTCTGTTTGCGCAGACACCAACCCCGTCCGAGATCCTCGTCCAGCGCGTCAAGTTCCTGCGTAACGCGGAAGCTGAAGGCCGCTTCGACAAGACGCTGCAGCAGCTCAACGAAACCGTGACCAAGGCGCGGCACGGCTGAATCCGTCACTCCGGCTTGCCTGAAGCACGATCGGTTTTTGGCCAAGGAAAAAGATGTGACGGTGCTACGCCGTCACATCTTCTGACCCGGAAGCACGCTCGCCTGTCTTACCCAGGCTATGAACTGCGCTTCATCCAGGGGCTTATCATCGGTGATGTGGAGATAGCGCACGTCCGGCTGCGTCGAGGTTTCGGGCGGCTGGGGATGGAGCTGACTGCCACGGAAGAAGGCGCCTTTGATGTATTTGGTGAAGCAATGGAGGCTGAGGAACCAGCCGTCACCTTCTGCGCCGTAGAACGGCGAGTTCCATTTGACGGCTTTGCGGACAGACGGCACCGCCTCTACGATCAGCGCGTCGAGCCTCTTACCGACACCACTTTTCCAGCCTGGCATGGCTGCAATATAGGCCTGCACCGTCCTATCGCCGTCGCCTTTCGCGATCTGCGGATTGCCGCCGGACAGAAGACCTGGGCCGGCAGATTTGGCTGGCTTGCTCATTAGGGCATGACAGCAGAGAACGCGGCTCGCCGCAAGGATATGCTGCTTCAGACGCTACCCCGCGAACTTCCGATCGGCATCCACCGCCAGGCCCAACCCTACGCTGCCGAACCGGTCACCCTGCACCGCGCGTGCGTTGGGGAACAGCTTGAGCACGCTTTCGCGCAGCAGCGGCACGGCGGTGGAGCCACCTGTCAGGAACAGCGTGTCGATGCGCTCGTGCGTCAGGCCAGCGTCGGCGAGGGTTGTGGTGATCGTGTCGGTGATGCGGGTGATTGGCGGGGTGATGGCGTCGTCGAGACCGGCGCGGGTGAAAGGAACGCGCAGGGTTTCTTCCATCAGGCGCATTTCCAGCGCTGCATCATCGCTGTCGGTAAGCGCGATCTTGGCATTTTCGACGCGGGCGGCCAACGCGTGGCCCTGGCGGTTTTCCACGATGTCGATCAGGCGATCGACCTTGCCTTGCTCGGCAGCCTCGTAGCGAATCTGGCGCAGGGTGTTCAGGGCGCGCGCGGTGTAGAGCAGGTTGATGCGCTGCCAGGTCGCGAGGTCGTAATAGGTGCCGACAGGCAGTTCGCGGCGGCCGTCCTTGGTGAGCGTCTTCATGCCGAGCTCGGGCATGACATGGGCAACCGAAGCCAGGCGGTCGAGATCCGTGCCGCCGACATGCACGCCGGTGTTGGCCAGAATGTCGTCGCGGCGATCGGTGGCGCGCGCGCGTTCGGGCGAGACGCGCACGATGGAGAAGTCGGATGTGCCGCCGCCGATATCGACGATCAGCGCCAGTTCCTCACGGGCGACCGTGCGCTCATAGTCGAGGGCGGCGGCGATCGGCTCGTATTGGAATTCGATATGCTTGAAGCCGCGCTTTTCGGCGGCCATCCGCAACTCGTCCTGCGCGCGGCGGTCGGCGGCTTCGTCCTCGTCCACGAAATGCACGGGGCGTCCGAGCACGACATGCTCGACGGCGGTGCCGCGCGCGGTATCCAGCGCCTGCTTGAGATGATCGAGAAAGGCACCGATGATATCGGTGAAAGCGAGGTTCTGCGCTTTCACCCGGGTCTTTTCGTTGATCAGCGAGGTGCCGAGCACGCTTTTCAGGGCGCGCAGCAAACGGCCTTCGACGTTTTCGGTGTAGTCGGCAATCGCGCGGCGACCAAAATAAGTGCCGTTATCCTCGAAGTTGAAGAACACGGCTGACGGGATGGTGAGGTGCTCGCCCTCCACCGCAACGAGCCGGGGCGCGCCGTCCTCGACAAAGCCGACGGTCGAGTTGGACGTGCCGAAATCGATGCCACCGCTGATCGGTTTCATGTTTGTCTTCCTCGAATGGACGGGGATTTAAAAAAGGAAGGGCGCGCCTACACGAAGCGCACCCCTGTTGTCGAG
>NZ_DAMBUH010000159.1:0-5227 GCF_032053605.1 Tianweitania sp. | reverse complement strand
CAATGGGCGTGGCGCCACGTTGGAAGCCACCGAACGCCTTGCGCGCGCGCCGTTCCTGGTCGTGGCCGATCTGCAAGGCGCGGCGCAGAATGCCCGGATCGCCGCCGCAGCCGAAATCAGCGAGGGGGACATTCGCGCCGCTCTGGCCGACAAGATCGAGCGCAGTCGCCAAGCGCAGTTTGATCCGGAACGCCGCGCCGTTCGCGTACGCGAAACCGAGCGTCTCGGCGCGATCGTCCTGAGTGAGCGCCTGCTGCCGGCCCCATCCGGCGCGCAGGCCGATGCCGCTATCCTCGACGCCTTGCGCAGCCATGGTCTCGACCTTCTGCCCTGGAGCGACAATGCTGCCACGCTGCGTCATCGCCTGTCCTGGCTGCATCGTGGCTTGGGCGCGCCTTGGCCGGATATGTCCGACGATGCCTTGCTCGCCGTTCTCGATGACTGGCTGCTGCCATTCCTTACCGGCGAAGCGTCGTTCGCGCGCATCCCATCTTCTTCGGTCAGCGAAGGCTTACGCAGCCTTGTTCCTTATGATCTCCAGCGCCAGCTCGACGCGCTCGCGCCCACCCATTTCGACGCGCCGTCCGGCAGCCATCTGCCGATCCGCTATGAGGGCGAATGGCCGGTGCTGGCGGTTCGGGTGCAGGAACTGTTCGGCCTAACGCAACATCCTTCGATTGCATCCGGCACCGTTCCCCTGACGCTCGAACTTCTCTCGCCGGCGCATCGACCGATCCAGACCACGCGCGATCTGCCAGGCTTCTGGAAGGGGTCGTGGGCCGATGTCCGCGCCGACATGCGCGGGCGCTATCCCAAACATGTCTGGCCGGAAGATCCGGCATCGGCACAGGCCACCAGTCGGGCCAAGCCGCGCGGTACATGAAGCGGATTTGTTGTGGCGAGGCAGCGGCGATCAGCGCATAAGCGGGATCATGGCCATGCTTACTCCCGAAGATCCGCAACAGTTTCACCGCCTGCGCCTTTCGACCTTGATCCGTTTACGCTGGCTGGCGATCGTCGGCCAGAGCATCGCGGTGATCGTGGTCGCTTACTGGCTGGATTTTCCGCTGCCGGTGAGCTCCTGCTTCGCGCTGATCGCGGGATCGGCCTGGCTTAACCTTTTTCTTGCCCTGCGCTACCCAGCCACCCAGCGCCTGGCGCCACATGCCGCCCTGGCGATCCTGTTGTTCGACGCGCTGCAACTGGGCGGACTGCTGTATCTGACGGGCGGCCTGACCAATCCCTTCTCGCTCCTGATGAGCGTGCCGGTCGTGATTTCCGCCACATCGCTCCCGCCGCGCTTCACGCTTCTGCTTGGCGGCGTCGTGGGCGCAGCCTCCAGCTTCCTCGCGTTCAACCACCTGCCGCTGCCCTGGTATGAAGGGGCAGAGCTTTCCATGCCGCTGGTTTACGTCGCGGGCATGTGGCTGTCGGTGCTGGCGAGCATTGCTTTCACCGCGATCTATGCCTGGCGCGTGGCCGAAGAAGCGCGCCTGCTGGGCGATGCGCTGGCCGCCACCGAGCTCGTGCTGCAACGGGAACAGCATCTGTCCGCCCTCGATGGGCTTGCCGCAGCTGCAGCCCATGAACTCGGCACACCTCTTGCGACCATCGCGCTAGTCGCCAAGGAAATGGAACGCGCTCTGGGCGACGATGAGCGCTTTCGCGAGGACGTCACCCTGTTGCGCAGCCAGAGCGAGCGCTGCCGGGGCATCATGAAGCGGCTAACCAGCCTGTCCAGCGAGGGCGAGGAACATCTGAAGAGGCTGCCCTTCACCTCGCTCATCGAGGAAGTCACCGCGCCGCATCGCGAATTCGGCATCGATATTGCGCTGGAAGCCGGCGACCTCATCGGGTCTGAACCGGTCACCCGGCGCAATCCCGGCATGATTTACGGCCTCGGCAACCTCATCGAGAATGCCGTCGACTTTGCCAAGGCTACCGTCACGGTGCGCTGGCGCTGGAACGATGACAAGATCGCCATCGAAGTGGTGGACGATGGCACCGGCTTTCCACCCGATATCATCCATCGCATCGGCGAACCCTATATGACCACCCGGCCGGGCGGCTCGACCCAGGGCGGCGGGCTCGGCCTCGGTCTTTTCATTGCCAAGACGTTGCTGGAGCGCTCCGGCGCAACCATCACCTTCCGCAATTCCGAAGAGCGCGACAAGGGAGCGTCGGTCCTCATCGAATGGCCGCGTTCTGCTTTCGCAAGGGATGTTGATTGAGTTTAAGGGGCTAAAAACCCTCCGATCAGGGGTTGCCGACGGCTTTTTCATGGTATTTGCGGGCTAAATGTCTATATCAGGCTCAAACAAACGACCTTTCGCCAGGAAACGACTAGGACCGCATCATGACTGCCGAAGCTGCCTCCGCTGATCCAGCCCTGGGTGCGGATGCAACCCTTTTGTTGGTTGACGACGACAAGGCTTTCGTCACGCGCCTGGCGCGGGCAATGGAGGGCCGTGGCTTTACCGTCGATGTGGCCGAAAGCGTCGAAGATGCCGTGACCAAGGTCAAGCAGCGCGCACCCGCTTATGCCGTGGTGGATATGCGCCTGGGTGACGGAAACGGCCTCGATGTTGTTTCCGCCCTGCGCGACAAGCGTCCAGAAGCCCGCATGGTCATCCTTACCGGCTATGGGAATATCGCCACGGCCGTGACCGCCGTGAAGCTCGGCGCGATCGATTATCTCAGCAAGCCGGCCGACGCCGACGATATCTACGCGGCACTGACCCGCACCGCCGACGCTCCGGTCGCGCCGCCGGAAAATCCAATGTCCGCTGACCGCGTCCGTTGGGAACACATCCAGCGCGTCTACGAAATGTGCGAGCGCAACGTCTCCGAAACCGCCCGCCGCCTCAACATGCACCGCCGCACGCTGCAACGGATCCTGGCGAAGCGCGCGCCGAGGTGAGAGTAGAAGGTGAGTAGGTGAATATGGGAATAGGTGAGTAAGTGGCTTGACGATGGGACATGCATATCGACCCTAATCCCCTAATCCCCTAATCCCCTAATCCCCTAATCCCCTAATCGATCACTCACTCTCCCCCTGCAGCGCTGCGATCTGCACGCCGGCCAGCTCGGCAGCCGTTAGCCTTGCTGCACCCGCACGGGCGATGCGGAGCATCAGGGCTTTGCGGGTGGCGGCGGCGAGGCGGTGTTCGGGAGCGTCGCGCATGATTTCGGCGCCGTAGCCGTCGGAAAGGATGAAGCCGCATTCTTCCGGGAAGATGCTCTGCGGCACTTCCGGATGTGAGGCGAAGAAGAAGCGGTCGGAATGGAGCCGGTATTCCGGCCATTTGCGGTCGACACGAAAATCCTCGATCGATGATTTGATCTCGATGATCCAGATGTCGCCGTTGCGCGTCAGCGCCACGAGATCAGCGCGGCGGCCGGTCGACAAGCAAAGTTCTGGAAGCACATGCGCGCCCATCGAAGTGAGCAGGCGCTGCACGCCGCGGCGGATCACCATGGCGCGTTCGGACTGGCGGCCGTCGACCAGCGGATCCTTGGCGAGAGGAGAAATGATTGGCATGCAAACGATCATGCCATCATTCGCTGTGGATTTGAACCTGTTTTGTTCCGGCTTTGCCTGACGCTGCTGCCATCGCGAATTCGCTAGTGCTTTGCGCCAGCCATGTCGTCGAGGATGGGGCAGTCAGGGCGGTTGTCGCCATGGCAGGCTTGAACCAGCCGCTGCAGGGTCGAACGCATGCTCTGCAGTTCGGCGATCTTGGCTTCGATCGCCGCGACATGAGCCACCGCGATTTCCCTAACATCATGGCTGGCACGGTCGCGGTCGCGATACAGCGACATCAGCTGGCGGCAATCCTCGATGGAGAAGCCGAGGCTGCGTGCGCGCTGCAGGAAGGTCAGGCGATGCACGTCCTCTTCCGAATAATCGCGATAGCCGTTGGTGCTGCGCGCCGGATGGATCAGACCGATTTCCTCATAATAGCGCAGCGTTTTCGGCGGGAGATGGGTGCGTTCGGCGGCGCGGCTGACATTCATCGGCTCAGGTCTCGTACAGGCTCAAACGGCGGCATTGTTGCCGAAATGCAATATCGGCCCTTTGAAAGACGATTCCAAGCCGCAACCTCAGGTTCATGACTTGGCAACGTCGTCGCGGGCGGGAACAATGCCGGCGAGTTAAAGGCCCGAGTCGGGCATTCCTGCGACGGACAGCATCACCAGTATGAAGCTTAACACCATTGCCTTGGCGGCCGGACTTGTTCTGACCACCGCGCTCGCCGGCTGTTCCACCGACGGTCGCATCAACAATTTCCTGTCGAACAATTTCACCAACAACTACACCTCACAGGTCGACGCGGGCTACGAGATCCCGGCCGTGCCGATCAGCAAGGTGCCGCGTGAGTTCCAGCGCCAGATCATCCGTTACAAGACGGCGGAGAAGCCGGGCACGATCATCGTCGACACCCGCTCCAAGCATCTTTACTTCGTGCTGCCGCAAGGCGAAGCCGTCCGCTACGGCATCGGCGTGGGTCGCGAAGGCTTCGAGTGGAAGGGTGATGCCCGCATCGCCATGAAGCGCGAATGGCCGACCTGGACGCCGCCGCGCGAAATGATCGCCCGTCAGCCGGAACTGGTGAAGTGGCAGAGCGGTCAGCCCGGCGGATTGCGCAATCCACTCGGTGCGCGCGCTTTGTATCTCTTCAACAAGAACGGCGACACAGGCTACCGCTTGCATGGCACGCCGGAATGGGCCTCGATCGGCAAGGCCATGTCGTCGGGCTGCATCCGGCTGATCAACCAGGACATCATCGACCTCTACAATCGTGCCGAAGTCGGCGCGAAGGTGATCGTTCTCTAAGGAATTAGGCGGGGGCCTAAGTGCCCGAAAGGGCAAACCGCGGACCGTCCAGGCAACATGGACATGGTCTGTTCAAAGAAAAAGCCGGGCGAGGGGCCCGGCTTTTTCTTTGTCTGATGTTGGGAAGCGGTTTGTAAGCGGTGCGTCCTTCGAGTCTCGCTGCGCTCGCACCTCAGGATGAGGACCGTGGCGGCGCTGGCCTCCGGCGATCAAGGTCCGTCTTAGCGACAAGCTAGCCTGTATTTTTTCTGGAAGTGCGTGCTGAGAGACCGCTGCCAGGCAGTGCGTCCTTCGAGGCTCGCCCGGATGGCTTGGCGGAACGCCTTCGAACTTGCGCGGGCTCGCACCTCAGCAACCGTATTGTTGGGCTGTTTGTTTAATGTGGTCTCG
>NZ_DAMBUH010000158.1:0-5324 GCF_032053605.1 Tianweitania sp. | reverse complement strand
TCGGCGAGCTGAAAGGCGAGGCCGATGGCGGCGCCGAAGCCGTGCAGGCGCTCGCGATCCTCATCGCTGCCGCCACCGAGGATGGCGCCCGCTTCGCAGGCATAGCGGATCAACGCGCCGGTCTTCATGGCTTGCAACGTGATGATGCCGGCTTCATCCGGCGTCGACTTTTCGGCTGCGAGATCAAGCGCCTGACCGCCCACCATGCCGCCGAAGCCGGATGCGCGTGACAGGCCGGAGATCAGGGCGAGGCGCGTGGCGGCGGGCAGAGCGGTGTCGTCGTCGGCCAGGATGTCGAAAGCCAGCGTCAGCAAACCGTCGCCTGCCAGGATCGCGGTGGCCTCGTCAAAGGCTTTATGGACTGTGGGCTGGCCACGGCGCAGATCGTCATCGTCCATGGCCGGCAGGTCGTCATGGACCAGCGAATAGCAATGGACGCATTCGAGTGCGGCGGCGACCCGCAGGGCAGCGGAAGGCGGTGCGTCAAACAAGGAAGCGCTTTCCAGCACAAGGAACGGCCTGAGACGCTTGCCGCCGTTCAACACGCCGTGACGCGCGGCCTGCATGAGGTGCAGCGGGCGCGTGACTTCGCCGGCACGCGGATGATCGCTGAGCAGCCGTCGCAGCTCGGTCTCGACTGTTTGCGCGCTGGCACCCAGCAACTGTTCGAAGGCGGAATTGGCGGATGTGTCCATGTGTCTGCGATGAACGGAACCGAGAGTTCGGTCAAGTGCAGGCATTGCGTGATCGAATGGGTGAAGCGGGCCTTCAATCCTCCAACAATCTGTTCTAGACGAGGGCTTGAGCGGGAGTCGTTGTGTGAGCATACCGGCCGTCGAGCTAGATCAAGAGCCAGTCATGCCACCACCACCAAGGGGACGCGGACCGCTGAGGAGCCCGCCATCGCTGCGGCGGTGGCTTCGGCGCGCGTTTCTCGTGTTGGTGGTTCTGGGACTGATCCCGGTCGTGCTGACCCTGATCTATGCCGTGCCGGGCATACGGCCGATCTCAACCCTGATGCTGCGCGACGCCGTGACCTTCGAGGGGTATGACCGGCGCTGGGTGCCGATCGAAGAGATTGCGCCGGCGCTGCGCTTTTCCGTGATCATGTCGGAAGACGGACAATTCTGCTCGCATCACGGCGTGGATCTGCGCGAGCTGCATGGCGTGATCCAGGATGCGCTGGCGGGCGAGGAAACGCGCGGAGCGTCGACGATCCCCATGCAGACCGTGAAGAACCTTTATCTCTGGAACAGCCGGTCGTTCCTGCGCAAAGCGCTGGAAGCACCGCTGGCGATCTATTTCGACGGGGTGCTGTCCAAAAAGCGGATCCTGGAAATCTACCTCAACATCGTGGAATGGGGTCCCGGCATCTACGGAGCCGAATCCGCGTCGCTTTACCATTTCGGCAAGGCGGCCAAGGATCTGACGCCGCGCGAAGCGGCCTTGCTGGCGGTGGCGCTGCCCAATCCGCTAGGGCGCGATCCGGGCGGGCCGACGCGCAATCTGAGCCGGCTTGCGGACCGGGTGCAGCGGATGGCCGGCAATTCCGGCGGTTATACGGGCTGCGTGCGTTAAGCGCGTTCGGATTTTTTCGCAGGCATGATCTGGCCAAATGTCTATGCGTTGTGTATAGGCACGCCACCTCAACGGAAAACACCGGCCGGCCGCCGTCGCTCACTCGTGGGCTCGCGCGCAAGACATAGCCGGACGATGGAGCTGAAAATGGCCGTACCTAAACGAAAGACCTCGCCGTCCAAGCGCGGCATGCGCCGCTCGGCGGACGCCCTCAAGGCTCCGACCTATGTGGAAGATAAGAATTCCGGCGAAATGCGCCGCCCGCACCATGTCGATCTGAAGACCGGCATGTATCGCGGCCGCCAGGTGCTGGACCCCAAGGAAAGCTAAGCTTTTCTGCAGGATTGCTTTTAAAAGGCTGGCTTAATGCCGGCCTTTTTTGCGTTTGAAGGCGGGTCGCTTTGCGTGTTCCAGAGCGCAATCCGGCTATTTGGCAGCGCAGAACGGGTGCGTTAGCGCGCACAAAGCGCGCCATTCGGCGATATGGCGTTGGAGCAAGAGCGTCGGCGCTCAGCGGTTGAGCGAGTCGAGCTTCTTCTGCATCGCGGCGATTTGATCTTTCAACTCAGAAAGATCGTCGGCGGCTTGTTTGGGCGATGGCTCGGCCGGTTCAGGCTGGGTGGTTGCAGCCGGGAAAGCCGAGAACATGCGCATCGCGTTCTGGAACATTTCCATGTTGCGGCGGGTCTGTTCCTCGATCGCCTTCATGGGCGGCATGGCCATGACGTTCATCGGATTGACGGGCGTCTTGCCGAGCGTGTTCATCTGATCGCGGAACAGTTGCTGCTCCTTGGAGAAGGCTAGCATGGACTGTTCCAGGAAACTCGGCACGATCATCTGCATCTGGTCGCCGTAAAAGGCGATGAGTTGGCGCAAGAAGGCGATCGGCAGCATGGCCTGGCCGTTCTTGTTTTCCAGCTCGAAGATGATCTGCGTCAGCACGGGATGGGTGATGTCGTCCCCGGTCTTGGCGTCCTGCACGGTGAAGTCTTCGCCGCGCTTTACCATTTCGGCGAGGTCTTCCAGCGTGACGTAGGTACTCGTGCCCGTATTGTACAAACGGCGATTGGCGTACTTCTTGATCGTCACCGTTTCGCCTTTTGCGGGCATATATTCGCCTCCCAATGGCCCACGACACTGCGGGGCTGGCAACTGTTTGCTGGCTCTGAGAGGAGACTATGCGCAAATCGAGGGCAATTGAAAGAGAATTGTGCAGCGCATGGTTCCAAGTTTGTGCAGTGCAACGTTCAAGTACGCGCGCAGAAACGACGCGGCTTTTCCGCGACTCTTAAGTAACCGCACGAGACGACTGGACCTTTGTCTCTTCTTGGACCAATAATCGGAAGTCATCGGGAGGAGATAACATGGCCAGAACGGCTTTGGTGACGGGAGGAACGCGCGGCATAGGGGCCGCAATATCAATCGCCCTGCGTGAGGCTGGCTATTCAGTGGCCGCAAATTATTGCGGAAACGATGAAGCGGCGTCGCGCTTCGAGGCTGAAACCGGAATTCCGGTCTTCAAATGGTCAGTCGCCAATTACGAAGCCTGTGTCGCTGGGCTGGCAAAGGTCGAGGCACAACTCGGCCCGGTCGAGATCCTCGTCAACAATGCGGGCATCACGCGAGACGGCATGTTTCATCGCATTACGCCCGAGCAGTGGCGCGAGGTGATCGACACCAATCTCAGCGGCGTCTTCAACATGACGCATCCAGTATGGCCGGGCATGCGGGAGCGGGGCTTTGGGCGGGTGATCATCATATCCTCCATTAACGGCCAGAAGGGGCAGATGGGGCAGGTGAACTATGCCGCCGCCAAGGCCGGCGATCTCGGTTTCACACGCGCTTTGTCGCTTGAAGGCGCACGGGCGGGAATTACCGTCAACGCCATCACCCCCGGCTATATCGCCACCGACATGGTCATGGCGGTGGCTGAAAAGGTGCGCGAGGGGATCATCGCGCAGATCCCGGTCGGGCGGCTGGGCGAAGTGTCGGAGATCGCGCGTTGCGTGCTGTTTCTGGCCTCCGACGATGCCGGCTTCATCACCGGCGCGACGCTGGCGGCCAATGGCGGGCAATATATGAGCTAGGCGATCATCGCGTTTGTTCCAAATCGGGACGGATGATTAACAATCCACTTTGGCGCTTTGTGCGAAGCGTGTGGATTGGCTGTGCATAACGGTGTGGATGGCGCTGTCAGCCACCAGATCTAGCCGTGAACAAAGCAGGAAAAGTGCTGAAGTAGCGATTCGTCGCCGGTTCGTTCCCGATCCGCTCTGAAGTTTTACAAGAGCGATGATTGGTCGGAGCGGTGCGGCTAAGCTTTGTTTCAGGGAGTTTAGCAAAGTCTTGCAGCGCGCACCTTACCTGGGGTGCGGGGCGTAGTTGATCGACGGTTGGGGTCACGCTGTTAACGATTACCGGCTGTTCTGAAGCAATCGGTGAGTTCGGTCGATCAGCATGTTGATCCTGACAAAGCCAACGCCACTATTACTAGCGGTGAACAAAGATCGAATTGGGTGGCGTGAGCGATTCGTCAGCGATTCGTTCGGGCGCCGTTCCAGGTATTAACGCCGGCCGCGTCAGCTGAATGTGTTTCGGACCTGTGATCCCCGCACAAGACCCTCTATATCAGGGGCTTCGGCGTGTGCGACATGCTCTTGCCGCGCCTGCACTTGCCGCCTTTGCCGGAGACGACTTTTTCCGCATGACAGCATCTTCCTTCCGGCCCCCGGCGCCGCTTGTTTTATCCGGGCGCGATGTGACCGCCGTTCTCGGACCCACCAATACTGGCAAGACCCATCTAGCGATCGAGCGCATGGTTGCGCATTCGAGCGGCTTGATCGGCCTGCCACTGCGGCTGCTCGCTCGCGAGGTTTATGCCCGCGTTTGCGAGAAGGTGGGCGCCGACAAGGTCTCGCTGATTACCGGCGAGGAAAAGATCAAGCCGCCGAACGCGCGCTATTCAGTTTGCACTGTGGAAGCAATGCCGCGCCAAACGGATGCGGCCTTCGTGGCGATCGACGAAGTGCAGCTGGCGGGCGATCTCGAGCGCGGCCACATCTTTACCGACCGCATCCTGCATCTTCGCGGCCGCGAAGAAACGCTGCTGCTTGGCGCCGGCACGATGCGCGGCATTCTGGAGCGATTGCTGCGCGGGATTTCGGTGGTGTCGCGGCCGCGCATGTCGCATCTCGCTTATGCCGGCTCCAAGAAGATCACGCGCCTGCCGCGCCGATCGGCGATCGTGGCGTTTTCCGCCGATGACGTTTACGCCATTGCCGAGCTGATCCGGCGTCAGCGCGGTGGAGCCGCCGTGGTGCTGGGCGCGCTAAGCCCTCGCACACGCAATGCGCAGGTCGAGCTTTATCAGTCGGGTGACGTCGATTACCTGATCGCCACGGACGCGATCGGCATGGGGCTCAACCTCGATGTCGATCATGTCGCCTTTGCCCAAGACCAGAAGTTCGACGGCTTTCAGTATCGCAACCTGACGCCAGGCGAGATCGGCCAGATTGCCGGCCGCGCCGGCCGCCATCTGCGCGACGGCACGTTCGGCGTGACGGGACAATGCGATAATTTCACCGACGAAATGGTGGAACGCGTCGAGTCGCATGCCTTCGACCCCGTGAAGGTTCTGCAATGGCGCAATGCCGAGCTCGACTTTGCATCGCTGGAAGGTTTGCAGCATTCGATCGACTGTATTGCCCCGGTTGAAGGTCTGACGCGCGCGCTGCCGGCCGTGGATG
>NZ_DAMBUH010000157.1:0-5360 GCF_032053605.1 Tianweitania sp. | reverse complement strand
ATCGGCCAAGCGACGAGCGACCGACGGCGACAGGCCAGCGCCCACTTCCTTGACGACAACCGGCACGCCGAGCGCGAGAACGAGTTGCTCGATGGCCGGCAAAATGCCGCGCCAGTTCGTGTCGCCTTCCGGCTGAAGTGCTTCCTGGAGGGGGTTCAGGTGAACGATCAACGCATCCGCCCGGATCGTCTCCACGGCCCGTCGCGCAACGTCGATCCCTTTGACATCAATGAGTTGCGCAGCGCCGATGTTCGATAACAGCGGCACGGAAGGCATGAGGTCACGCAGTCTGTGCGTCAGCCCGCTATCGCTTTCGCCTTCAAGCGATACGCGCTGCGAGCCCACGCCGAAGGGGATGCGCAGGACTTCGGCCGCTTCGGCCAGATGGTGGTTGATCCGCTCGGCGCGCAGCGCTCCGCCGGTCATGGAGCTGATCAGCAGGGGGGCTGAGAGGGGCTTGCCCAGCCACTCCGTCGACAGGTCGATGTCGGCAAGATCCAGCTCCGGCAGCGCGCAATGCTCGAGGCGAAGGGCGTCAAAACCATTGCGTGTAGCGGGCACGATGCCGGCGCCAGCGAGCACCAGGTCGAGATGGCTCTCCTTCCTGATCCTCAAAGCTGCTGACATTTCCGGCTTGGCATCCATCCAAGAGTTCCTAATTCGAATTGAACAGGTAGATATTGCAACGCCCGAACACTGCCAGCCCGTTTCACGCAAAGGTTGATGTTCCTGACACCAAGAGCCATGACTGACCTCGCAGCTTCGGCAAGCCATGACTGGGACGCGCTCAAGGCGCGTATCGAATCGCAGCTTCACGCAATGGCGGGCGCGCCGGAGCCGGACGAGCCGTTGGTGCGCACGGCCGTTCGCGAAAGCCTGGTAGGCTCGGGCAAGCGCATCCGGCCGATCCTCGTGGATCTCGCCGCCCGCGATCTCGGCTATGATCAGCCGGCTGCCTTGCAGGTAGGCTGCGCCATCGAACTCGTGCACACCGCCTCACTTCTGCTCGACGATCTCCCCTGCATGGATGACGCTCTGACGCGGCGCGGTAAGCCGACGGTGCATATCCGCTTTGGCGAGGATGTCGCGGTGCTGGCTGCGATTGCGCTGCTGGGCGATGCCTTTGGATTGGCGGCATCAGTGCCCGGTCTGAGCGGCGAGCAGCGGAGTGCGCTGACGCTTTCGTTGTCGCAATCGGTCGGCATGCGCGGTTTGGTTGCCGGACAATATTCTGACCTCCGCAATGTCGGCCAGACCAGCGAAAACAGCGTTATCCAGTTGAACGACCAGAAGACTGGCTCGCTGTTCGTGGCAGCCGTCGAGATGGCCGGTATCCTGGCCGATGCACCCACGGCACAACGCGAACAACTCAGGATCTATGGCATCGAGCTCGGCCGGGCGTTTCAGCTGTTCGACGATCTCCTGGATGTTGCAGGCGACGCGGCACGCATGGGCAAAAGCAACAACAAGGATTCTGGAAAAGCCGTTCTGGCGCAAGGACTTGGTTCAAAGGCCATGGCCAAACACATCCAGGCGCATCTCGACACGGCATCCGGTGCGCTTGCCCAACTGCCAAACGGCGCACCGCATCTGCGGGCTTTTACGGATAAGCTGTTCGGCACGCCGGGTGCGGGCATTCGCCGTCGCGGGGGCAGGAAGCCGGACTCGGTTCTGGCGAGCCTGCTCGCTTAAACCAGCGGCCTTTTCCACAGCGAGTCATCGCGCGGAACACCAACATGGCAGCGCGATTTGACCGTTTGGGCGAGTCCTTTGGCTGCAAAGCTACTCTTTTGCAGCCTGCTCGTGCGCACGCGTTCGTCCCAGGCGGAGGGTCCCCGTTTCACGACCTCCTGGCCGATGGCGCGATAGACATAAAGCGCGGTGGCGATCGCAGTCGCTGATCGGAAGGGCAGGGAGCCGATGCCGACCCTCGCTGAGGCATAATAAGGCTCGGCAGCATCGACCAGGCGCTTGGCAACGATGGCGAGGGCGTCACGATGTTGTGATGACGCCGCTCCATCCACGGGGATGCCGGCTTCATCAAGCCAGTCGAGCGGCACGTAGATCCGCCCATTCTCGGCATCTTCGACGATATCGCGTGCAATGTTGGTAAGCTGGAAGGCGAGGCCGAGGTCACAGGCACGGTCGAGCACCTTTACATCGCGCACGCCCATGATATCCGCCATCATGATGCCGACAACGCCGGCCACGCCGTAGCAATAGGTCATCAGGTCGTACAAGGTGCGGTAGCGGCGATGCTCGACGTCAGCGCGAAAACCTTCGAGATGGGCGAGCGGCAGCGCGCGCGACAGTTCGTGGTGCTGGGCGATGTCGCGCAGGCCGATGAAAGCCGGATGCTCGACCGGTCCGCCATCCAGCGCGTTCAGGGTGGCTTGGGTCAACTCCGCCAGCCGTTCTTCCGGCGATTGCTCCGAAATTTGTTTGCCATGTCCCAGCACCTGCCCGTCCACGACATCGTCGCAATAGCGACACCAAGCGTAGAGCTTGGTGACATCTTGCCTTGTCTGGGCGTCGAACAGCTTCGCCGCAGCCGCAAAGCTCTGCGAACCCTGAGCGATCGATTGGTCGGCATAATTCTGCGTCGAGGCGATCGTCATGGCTGGGCGTCGATCATCAGCTGCGCCGTTGCCTTTGCCGAACCGATCACGCCCGGCACGCCGGCGCCGGGATGGGTGCCGGCACCAACGAAGTACAGATTGTCGATCTGGTCGTCGCGATTATGCGGCCGGAACCAAGCACTTTGCGTCAGGATCGGCTCCAGCGAAAAGGCCGAACCTAGATGGGCGTTGAGCTCGCTGCGGAAATCGAACGGCGTGAAATGCCGGACGGTCACCAACTGCGAGCGCAGGCCCGGCATGTAGTGCTGTTCGAGGTAATCCAGGATGCTGTCGCGGTAACGCGGCCCTTCCACGTCCCAGTCGATATCGGCACTGCCGAGATGGGGAACCGGCGCCAGCACGTAGTAGCTCGCACAGCCATCGGGTGCGAGCGAGGGGTCGGTGATCGAAGGCGAGTGGAGATAGAGCGAGAAGTCGGTCGCGAGCTTCGGTCCTTTGAAGATCTCGTTGATCAGCGGACGATAGCGCTGCCCGAAGCACACCGTGTGATGCGCCAGCTGATCGTGCAGCTTGTTCAGCCCGAAATAGATCACGAACAGGGACATGGAATGCCGCTTGGCGGCCAATTTCTTGCCTTGGCGCGGGCCGCGCGGATGGCCCGACAGGAGCTTGTTGTAGGTATGCACGACATCGCCATTGGATGCGATCACGTCGAAAGGCAGCGTTTCGCCCCGGCTGACGATAGCGCGTGCATGATCGCCGTCCGTTTCGATGCGTTCGACGGGGGAAGACAAGCGGATCGTGCCGCCAAGATCCTCGAACAGCCGCACCAGTCCCTGCACGAGCGCACCGGTGCCGCCTCTCGCAAACCACACGCCGCCTTCGCGTTCCAGCGCATGGATCAGCGCGTAGATCGAAGAGGTCGAAAACGGATTGCCGCCCACCAGCAGCGAATGGAAGGAAAACACCTGCCGGAGATGCTCGTCCTTGATGAAGCTCGACACCATCGAATACACGCTGCGCCACGCCTGCAGCTTGGTCAGCTGCGGCGCCACTGAGATCATCGAGCGGAAGTTGAGGAACGGCACGGCGCCGAGCTTGATGTAGCCTTCCTGATAAACCGCGCGGGAATAATCGAGGAAGCGGCGATAGCCTTCGACATCGTCGGGGTTGCGCAGGCGGATCTGTCGGTCGAGCTCGGCCTGATCGTTGGCGTAGTCGAAGGTCGAGCCGTCTTCCCAGGCCAGCCGGTAGAAAGGCGTGACCGGCAGGAGTTCGACGTAATCCTCCATGCGCTTGTTTGCTGCGGTGAACAACTCGCGGATGCAGTTGGGATCGGTGATGACGGTCGGCCCGGCGTCGAAAATGAAACCCTGATCTTCATAGACGTAAGCGCGCCCGCCCGGCTTGTCGCGCTTTTCGAAGATCGTGGTCTGGATACCAGCAGCCTGAAGACGGATGGCCAGTGCCAGGCCACCAAAGCCGGAGCCGATCACGGCGGCGGTGCGAGATGTGCCGGTCATGACAGCTCCATAGGGCGTGGGTTAGGTCGTGGCTTACGAAGAAGGGCAGAAAGGGCTTGGGCCACCGGTACGGGCGGCTTGCCGGCCAGGATGCGCAGCTTGTCGGCCGCGGTTGTCTGGCCGGCATAGAAGCGTTCGATCAGCGGCTCGGGCAGCTGGTAGAATCGCTGCATCACGCGCCAGCGCTGGTCCTGTTCGCCCGCGAGAAAAAGCATGCGGTTCAGCGCCCGGAAGAAGCGCTGATCGCGCCACAGCGTTTTCGCGTGCGTTTGTAGGGCGGCAAGGATGGCAGCCGATGTGAGCTGGGGCAGGGCCGCGATCAGGTCCGCTACACGCGCCGCGTCGGGCAGCGAATAGCCGGTGGTCGGATGAAAAAAGTTGCCGGCCAGTCCGATGCGCGGAACCGTCACCCCTGTCCAAAGCAGATCGATGTCGCCGTCGAGTGTGATCGGTAGAACACCGTGCTCGCGACGAACTTCTTCCACGATCCGCCAGCCTCGCTGGGCGCAGTATCTGGAGATGCGGGCTTCCAGCTCGGCGAGGTCCAGCGCCCGGTCATCCACATAGCCGGTGTCCTCCACCAGCATCGTGGTGTCCGTAAAGGGCAACAGATAGGTGAAGCGGTAGCCGCCATCCTGCGGCGTGGTTGCGTCCATGATCACCGGCGCATCCAACCCGTGCGGCTCGGCAAAGCGCAGTTCGAGGCCGAGAAAGGACTGGAAGCGGATCTGCAGACCGGGATGAGGGCGAAAGCCGGTGGCGTCGATCACGGCGGGGGCCGTCAGCGTCGTTCCGTCGGCAAGAACCACCTGTGTCGGCGAAATGGATTGCACGGCCGTGTTCAGCCTGATCCTGTCGGGTAGTTGCTCGGTCAGCACCGCATGAAAGCGGTCGGAGGTCACGGAATTGTAGCCGGCCGTGAGACGCCTTTCGAAGGCGGGGAAGCGTACGCTTTGCGAGGGCCAACGATGCGCCACCAGCGGCGCCATCAGCGCGTGTTGGTCGGCAGTGAGATCATCATCGTGAAAGGACCAGGTGTGATTGCCGCCGAGCGTCGGGCCGCTTTCCAGCACGAGAACCTTCAGGTCGGGCCGCGCATGCTGCAGGCGCAACGCCAACAGCCCGCTTGCCAGCCCGCCGCCAACAAGGATCAGGTCGGCGTCCGTCATGCCGCCGCCTGCGATGGGTTTCGGGCCGACGCATCTTTGGAGAAGGCCTGTTCGATCAGGAGCGCTGCGCGCTTGGCGCCGCCGGCCGA
>NZ_DAMBUH010000156.1:0-5407 GCF_032053605.1 Tianweitania sp. | reverse complement strand
GAGCCTGTAGAGCAGGCGGCCGCGAGCTGTCGCCGTGGTCTTCGGCCAGGGCCCTTCGCGCAGCGCGCGTCCCGCAGCCTTCACCGCGCGGTCGACGTCGTCTTCTCGCGCTTCGGGCATCGAGGCCCAGACTTCGCCCGTGGCCGGATCGAGGGAGTCGAACCGCGCGGCCCCATCCTCGAAGCGACCGTCGATATATTGCTGGAACCCCTGCATCGGCTTCATCCGAACGCAGGCATGACGTCGGCGATAAAGCGCTCGAGCGAAGCCTTCTTGCGCTCGAAGCTCATCCCGGTGTCGATCCAGAAGGAATATTCGTCATAGCCCAGCTGTTCGTAGACCTTCAGGCGATCAATTATCTCTGAAGCCGAGCCTATGGGCAGGTTCTTGCGCATCATGTCCGGCGAAAGGTTCGCGTTTGCGGCAAGCTCTTCTTCGGTAAGCGGCTGAATGAGGCCTTGGCTGACGGGACGCTCGTTCTTGAACCACGCGAAGAAGTAATTGTAGTAGGTGCTGATCTCGCTTGCCGCCTGCGTGATGTCGGCTTCGTCGCTGCCGACATAGGTGTGGAGCAGAAGCATGATCTTGGGACGTGCGACTTCAGGCGCCTTTTCGCATGCGGCCGTGAAACGCTCCATCAGGCTCGCGATCTCTGTTTCGCCGTTGAAGAGTGGGGTGCACTGCACGTTGCAGCCGTTGGCGACCGCAAACTCGTGGCTGTTCGGATCGCGCGCCGCGACCCAGATAGGCGGATGCGGCTGCTGGACGGGCTTGGGCGCCGAAGTCGTGGACGGGAACTTCCAAAACTCGCCGTCATGGGCGTAGTCGCCGGCCCAGATACCCTTGACCGCGGGGATGAGCTCGCGCATGCGCTGCCCTGCGCCCCAGGCGTCAAGGCCGGGCATGAGCCGTTCGTATTCAAAACTGTAGGCGCCGCGTGCGATGCCGATATCCAGACGGCCACCCGTGATGATGTCGGTCATTGCGGCTTCGCCCGCAAGCTTGATCGGATGCCAGAACGGCGCAATCACGGTTCCAGTGCCGAGCCTGACATTGCTCGTGCGACGCGCAAGGTCGGCTATGGTAACGAACGGGTTCGGCGCGATGGTAAAGTCCATCCCGTGATGCTCGCCTGTCCAGATCGCATGCATGCCTGCCTTGTCGGCAATCTCGCAGAGCGCGATGAACTCCTCGTACAGCTCCTGGTGATTCTGGCTGGCATTCAGCCGCTCCATATGAACGAACAGCGAGAACTTCATGACTTACCCCCTGTTTGCCACGGCATGGACGCGGCCTTTTTCTTGATTGCCGAAGTAGATGCCAAACTCGTTCAGCGTGCTTTCCTGGGCGTATCGCTTCAACAGGTCGCGAACCGCCGGATTGGGCACGTCCTCGAGCGGAAGCTGGCTGAGGGGGAACATGCGCCCGATTTCCGGTTGGCCGTCCCCTAAAGCCGCCCGGTAGACGACGCGGTGCTGCCCGGTTTCGCTGTCGTCATAGACGGAATAAAGAAGGCCCGACCTGACATTCACACCGAGTTGCTCGACCATGAGCGGCTCAAGCGCAGGCTGGGCAACATCGGGTTTATCGAAGAATGGCAGCGTCCAGCCGCCTAGCTTGCTTGGGACCAGCAGGATCTGGCCGTCTCGCTCCACGACGGCCCCGATCTCTACCGCGCCGTCCACATTGGCCAGCAGCTTGTTTTCGGTCAGCGCAGGCGTGAAGTATCCGCCGCGAGCATAGCCCAGGCCAGTCTTCCCGGAATTGTCGAAGGCTTCGACCCTGCCAATCATTACGACGTGGTCGCCCGCATCAATGCGCTCGTGCACTGAGCAGTCGAACCAGGCAGCAGCATCGTTGAACACGGGAGATCCGTGCGGTCCTTCCTTCCACTCGACCGCTGCAAACCTGTCCTCGACAGGGCGGGCAAAGGTATTGGAGACGTTCTTTTGGCCTTCTGAAAGAACGTTAACGCCGAACCCTGTTACAGCCATGAGCGTCGGGAGATTGCGGGACGTCTTAGCAAGGCAAACAAGAAGGAGAGGCGGATCAAGCGAAACGCTGGTGAAGCTGTTGGCAGTAAAGCCGATCGGCGCTCCCTCGCCATTGACAGCGGTCACTACGGTGACCCCTGTCAAGAACGCCCCGAAAGCGTCCCTCAGCGCCCGTGTATCAGTCATTGCCTTCCTCCTCCCAGGTCAGCCAGTCAGCAAGGATGCGGTTCACTTCGTCTGGAGCAGTCAGGTTCACCATGTGGCGATGCCCGGCGATTACCGCTACCCGGCCGTGCGGCGCAGCCCGCGCCATCTCTTCGGCCATTTCGGAAGTGGAGTTCCGGTCCCCCTCGCCTGTCAAAAAAAGCGCCGGACAGCGGATTTCGCCCCAGTAGCCGGAATAGACGGAGTCTCCTGTTGAGAAGGCTCGGTAGGCTGCCGCATAACCTTCGGCATCTACGGAACGCAGCAAGTCGCTGACCAGTGCATACGCTTCTGAACTTTTCTCTTCTTCCTCGAACCAGCGCTGCAACGGAGCCTGGGGATCGAACAGTCCGGACGTAATCTCGGTCGCTCTTGCCTCAACCGCACTGCGCGCCTCAGGCGTCCTCCTGTGAACGCCATTCAGGAGCGCAACGCGCTTCAAGGTGGCGGGAGCGGTAGCCGCAACGCCAGTCGCGATCAGCGCGCCCATCGAGTGGCCGACCAGGTTCATGGCCGGTAGGCCAAGCTCTGCGGCGAAGCGGTGAAGCCAGGTCACGTAATCTCCAAGAGCAGGCTGGCCCGCCAGCGGGGACGAGCAGCCGTGTCCCGGGAGGTCGACTGCAACAACCCGGTGCGTGCGGGACAGGAAGTCGATCTGAGGCTGCCATGCCTCGATCCTCATGCCGACGCCATGCAGCAGCACGACAGGCTCGCCTGACGCATCGTGGATGTCGACGAAGGCAGCACCTGAAGGAGTTTTAGACCGCTGCAGGGTTCGCGACATCGGCGCCGAGCTCTTTCAGGTCCTGGTAGCGGTCACCAATACGATGGTGCGGACGGCCTCCGATCGATGCGCCTAGAGCCACGACGATTTCGTCTGCCGCGGGAGCGTCAGGTACGGCGCACTGGATCGTCAGGTAATGGGAACGGCGTCCCTCGTCGTTCTTGTCCATCAGCGGGATCATGATCGGAGCATTGGCAGGGCCGCGGGTGTTGCAGAACGCCAGATATGACTTTGCGCCTACGGCAGTCCTGTAATGGTTCCCGAAGCGAAGCGTGTGGATGAGGGCCGAGGCGTGCTCGATCTCCCCATCCAGACCAACCACAGCCGCCTTGCCATAGGCTTCGACCGCATCCCCAGACCCGGCGGTCTCGATGACCATCCTGGTCAGCAACTCGCCCAGCACTGGAGCCACGGCATGGATCTCGGGGCGCAGATCCTCGACAAAGCCGCGTCCAGCCCAAGGATTCTTGAGGACCGCTACAGCAGAGATCAGCTTGAGCGGTGTTTCAGCCTCTTTCCCGCCTTCGATCATGGTCGTCTCTACGCTCAGGAGCGTTTTCCGTATCAAAGGCTTCACGTCTAAAATCCTTCAGCAAACTCTCATTCCTGTATGATGGTATACCATAAGATCATATGTCAACTCACTTGTGTGAAGTTTGTCTGCGGAGTACATTCCCTGAATGGATAAGACTGTTCAGAACCTGGCTTCCCTTCGCATCGAAACCGCTCCCGCTACGCTGAGGGAAATCGCCTTAGGGCGCATGCGACGCGCGATCATAAGTGGCTTGTTCGAACCCGGCGGACGGCTCGTGGAACGATCGCTATGCGAACAGCTTGGCGTTTCCAGATCCGTCATCCGGGAGGTAATCCGGCATCTGGAAGCCGAGGGCCTCGTGGAGATGCTTCAAAAGCAGGGCCCGATCGTCGCTCGGCTTGACTGGAACGACGCGCGGCAGATCTACGACATTCGCGCCTCGCTCGAATCCACCGCAGTGTCAGACTGTGCACGGATTGCCGACGCCAAGGTCAAGGCCAGCCTCAAGAAAGCGCTTAACGAACTTGACCGCGTGTCGCGGCTAAACTCGCCGCCCGGCATTCTTGACGCGACGACGGAGTTCTACAGGATCATCTTCGAAACAAGCGGCCATAGCATCGCCTGGGAGATAGTTACCCGCCTGAACAGCCGCATCTCACGATTGCGCGTCATGACGCTTTCCAGCGCCAATCGAACCACATCGGGCCCGGCTCAAATCAGGGAGATATTCCTAGGAATCGAGCGCAACGACCCGGACGTTGCATCAGCTGCCTGTCGTGAGCACGTCGCCGCAGCAGCCGGTATTGCCGCCGTCATCCTGCAAGGTGACAAGTCTTCTCCTGATGCAGGCCTCTAAAAGGATATCGGTCGAGGGCTCGATCATCAGAAGGACCATTGTCGCTCGGTGCGCTTGGCAACACTTAGCTAGAGTTGACGTCCTAGGTCGCAGAAGAGGTTTTCAGATACTTGAGGAAGCTCTGGGCCAACGGTTCCAACTTGGCTTGTTCGACGGTGCATAGTAGAAGGCGCAGGATCGCACTTGCGTCCGTCAGCCGCAGCCAAGCCAAAAACATGGATCGCCGGGCGAAGCGGGCTGCGAACTCTGGCATGATGCTGATCCCGACCGCCGTAAGCGACTGTCCGCGTAACGCTTTCGAAGTTTCCTAGAAGCACGCGTGGACGCACGCGGATGGACCCATGGCACAGCTGTGTCCGCTTTCGTCGAATAATCGCCAGAAGCAACCGGTATGCAACCACCAGGTCAGGCCGCAGCCACTCCTTAGCGGACGGAGAGCCGGCCGAAGGCAGTGGACGCCTATCCCACTCTCATGATTAGCCACCTTAGCTAACACGTCGACCATACAGACAGGGCTGTTCTAACTCGTAGTTTTCGACGCAATCCTGCAGCAGCAACTTTTGCTGGCGATTGCTACCCCAGGCTGAACGGCTCATTCCGGCGCCTCCATCAGCGCAAGAACACTAACACTTCACGCCGTTTTCAGACAGCCTCCACTAAAAGACGCGCCCAGCAACGTTTGAACGGCGTTCCTCTCACGGCTTCGGCTTCGCGTATGGGGATCAAATGGTCTCCCTATCCGTCTGGCCAGATCATGGGTGGTCCGTTTGCTTTCCAGCTATTGCGCAACACAACCTATCTAGGCTTGCGTCCTCGGTTTAAGCCGTTTTTCGTCCACAAGCCTTTTGCCGCCGATTGCACTCTGGAACCGGCCGCAACTTTGCTCCCATTTGCTTCCGATCTGCTTCCGGACGTCAAAACCCCGAACGCGAAACGCCTCCCAAAGGAGGCGTAAATGATTGTGTTTGTTGAGATTTTTTGGTTGCGGGGGCAAGATTTGAACTTGCGACCTTCAGGTTATGAGCCTGACGAGC
>NZ_DAMBUH010000155.1:2501-5425 GCF_032053605.1 Tianweitania sp. | reverse complement strand
GTCGTGAATAGGCGCGCCGCCGCCGCCGACGAGTGCCGGGCGCGGCATGAGGGCAGGCAGATAACGGCGGAGCTTGCGCGCTAGAAGCCACGCGCCATAGGCAGCGACCATGGCAAAGCTCAGCACTTCCAGGAACCAGGTTGCCTTGGTCATGGAGATCGACGTGCCGCGCAGGAACAGGAATACGGTGCCGATCACCACGACGGCAGAAAGGCCCTGTAAGAGCGAGGAAATGACCGACAACACGATACCGCGCCGCAGCGCTACGTTGTTGGCAAGCATATAGGAGGAAATGACCACCTTGCCGTGACCGGGGCCGGCTGCGTGGAAAATACCGTAAGCGAAGGACAGGCCGATCAGCAGCCAGAGCTGCGAACCGTCTTCGCGCATGCCCTTCAGCGCCACCGTCATGGAGCGATAAAAGCTTTGCTGGTAGGCGTTCACCCACTGGAAGAAACCAGCGAAGAAACCGGTCGGCGCCATGGAAGGCTCGGCCGTGCCGATGCCCAGCGAGCTTTGCGCATGGGCATGGCCAAGGAAGTGGGTCAAAACGTATGCGACGGCGATCAGCGCGAAAGTCGCGCGCAAAGCGCTCTTCTTCATGCGGTTATCCAGCGGCGTTGCAATTCAATTCAAGGCGGGTCGCAAAGATCTTGCTCAGATCGGTACCGGTCGGATCGTTGAAGAAAGCGTCCGTCAGGCTCGACTGATTGGCAGCGATCGCTTCATCGGGATCAGGACGGATCACTTCGCGCGCGCAGGCTGCCGGCAGGTTCTGCACCGCCATATTGGCGTCATCCACGAAATCGATCGCGGTATAGAAGGTCGGGTCATAAACGCCGAAGTCCAGCTTGCCTTTCAGGGGCAGGGGCTCGGCCATCCTGGATTCAAACAGGATGATCAGCTGGTTGTCTTCCAACGTCGCGATCAGCTTGTCGGGTGCCACCATCTTCACGTCCTTGCCGTCTTGCGTGACGACCTGGAAATAATTGTACTCGGCCAGCGATTCATGGACGGTTTTGCCGACTTCCTCGAGTTCCTTGTGGTCGAGCTTCAGATCCTTGTTGGTATCGAACTCGACCAGCACGGTGCTCGAAAACAAATCGTCGAAGCGCCAGACATGCTGAAGGGAATGAACCTTATTGTCAGGGCCGATCACGACATCGAGCCGCGCTTCGGCAAAGATGTGCGGATGCACCCGGGCCGGCGAGGTGGAAGCCGCAAGCGCGCCGAGAACAGCCAGGCTTGTGACGCAACGTCGTGAAAGGCGCATCGTCGGCTCCCATTGATGGCGCCACTGTGCCGAGGAGTTCGGCGAAAGTGGGACGAGCCACGTCTAGCGCCGCAAACTCGCTTCAGCCTTTCCACTCACAACCGGGCTTCGTGCGCCTTGAACCAGACCGCCAGGAAATCCACCAGTGCGCGGACCTTGGCCGGCAGATAGCGGCGATGCGGATAGACCACGAAGATGCCGCCGTCGCGCGGGATGCGGTCTTGCAGCACCGATACCAGCGTGCCGTCCTCGATCGCAGGCGCTGCCACGAAATCCGGCAGAAGCGCGAAGCCCAAACCGGAAATCGCCGCCGCCCGGCTGGCGAGCGGGCTGTTGACCTCCATCGGGCCGCTCACTGCCACGCTGATCGTTTCGCCCGCTTCGTTGCAGAACGGCCAGGATGAGAGATAGCGCGTGTTGGTGTCGATGATGCAAGGCAGATTGCTGAGATCCTGCGGCTTCTGCGGAATGCCGTGTTTCTCGATCAGCGCCGGCGAAGCGCAAAGCCGTGTCGTGAAGGGAGCCAGGCGGCGCGCGATCAGTGACGAGCTTTCCAGCCGCGTGATGCGGATGGCAAGATCGAATCCCTCTTCCACGAGATCGATGAAGCGGTCGTCCAGCCTGATTTCCAGCGTGATCTGCGGGTTCTCCTTGGCGAAATCAACCAGAGACTGCCCGATTGCAGCATCGGCAAAGGTGCGCGGCGCCGACATTTTGATGCGGCCGCGCACATCGCCGGAGCTTTCCCGCACGGTGTCCGACAGGCTGTCGATTTCGCGCACGATCTCGGCCGCGCGCTGGTAATAGGTGTGCCCGGCTTCGGTCATGGAAAACTGCCGGGTCGTGCGGTTGAGCAGAAGCGCGCCGAGTTCGTCTTCCAGTTCGCGCACATATTTGGACAGCAATGCCTTGGATCGCCCGATCTTGCGCGCTGCGGCTGAAAACCCTTCCGCTTCCACCACATCGATAAAGGCCCGCATACGGGTGAGGGTGTCCATCAACGTCAGCCTTTGTGTTCGAGGATTTGGCACGCAAGCGAAACCAACTGGTGATCGCTGCCGGCCGGCCCGATCAATGACAGGCCGAACGGCGCGCCGTTGACGGTTCCCAGTGGAATGGTGATCTGGGGAAAACCGGACATGCCCGAAAGGCACAGCAGCTGCAGCGCGCGCTCGCGATAGGCCTGGATGTCGTCGAAGGTTGCAGCCTTCAAGGGGGCTGCGCTTGGCACGGTCGGTATAACGAGCAGGCCGTCACGCCCGAGAAGCGCGGCAAGCTCGTCGCGGAATGCTTCGCGCTTCGTGCTCTCCGCATCATAGACGTCGCGCGTGATGGTTTGGCCGTATTCGAACCGCTCCTTCACGCCTGGCCCAATGCCGCGTTCGCCGGACGAAATCCACGGCCCATGCACCTCCCAGGCCTCGAAGGCCTGGATCTTGCGGAAGGTCCAATAGAGGTCTTCGGGCGAGATGGAGAAGGGTGAGGCTAAGCTCGGCGCGCCGATCGCTTGAGCCGCGATCTCGACCATCCGCGCATATTCATCCGCCTCGGCCGACCCGAGCACCAGCGTATCAAGTGCGCCGAGCCGCAGCGGCCGCCATGTCTGCGTGACCGGTCCCGACCCCTGCAGCACATCGGCAACTCGCTCCTA
>NZ_DAMBUH010000155.1:0-2491 GCF_032053605.1 Tianweitania sp. | reverse complement strand
CGAACCAACCGAATGTGTCGAGGCTCGGCGCCAACGGCATCGCGCCGTCCAGCGAAATCCGCCCATGCGTCGGGCGCAGGCCGATCAGGCCGCAAAAGCTTGCCGGCGCGCGGATCGATCCGCCTGTGTCCGACCCCAGCGCAAAATCCACCAACCCGGCGGCCACCGCCGCTGCGGAGCCGGATGACGATCCGCCCGTCACGCGATCCGGTGCGGCGCTGTTCACCGGCTCGGGATAATGCGCGTTCTGCCCCATCAGGGAGAAGGTCAGCTCGTCCGTCTGCGTCTTTCCCGCGAATCGCGCGCCCGCATCGAGCAGGAGCTGCACGCTCGGGGCGGTGATTTTTGCCGGTTGCGACTCAGCGAGCTTCACCGGGTTGCCGCCGCCGGTCGGCAGGCCTGCAACATCGTAGATGTCCTTGACGGCGAAGCTCAGTCTGGAAAGCGGTCCATTTTGACTATTGGGAACAATGACTTGCGTGTTCGGCATGAAGGCGTTCACGCCGTCTTGGATGTCCGTCATCGTTCAGGCTCCGGATACAATGACGCCAACATCGTCCTGCTTTCGAACTTTTTCAACCAGTGGGATTTTTCCGATTGATTGTGACGAAGGCTCTCCTTATATCCGCGCTTGCCCAAAGTCGCACGTGCCTGTGGGCGTCCCCCGAACCTCGAAATGGCGAGGCAAGGGCAGGTAACCGGGAAGTAACGAGCCCGGTCGGTTCAGCGGCCAACCGCCGATCCGAGGACGCCTTGAAGCAACGACGGTGCGGGCCTTTCTGGTTACCCCTCGGTTGTCCATATCCGGGGTTAAACAAAGAGGCACACCCTCATTGCCGGCAGTGCGGAACGGGAAACTCCCATCCAAGCCAAGGCAGACAAAGCGAGCTTGAGCCGGGCGGCTCTCTGCTCATCGCCGTGTGATACGTTGTTCTGGTTCCGGGGTCTCCACCGGCTGGTGCCAGAAAGAGCGGTCGCGCCTTTGTCCACCGCGTTTGAACGAGGCCTGCTTGGCCCGTGCGGCGCAGCCTTGAGTGCATCCTGAAGAAGGGTGCGCCGATGGAGAGTTTCATGGCTACACAGCGCATCATCGACTTCCTCGCCACCCGACGTCCCGACGGTCCCTGCCTCGTGGTCGACCTCGACGTCATCGAAGACAACTTTCATGCCTTCGAGCGCGCCTTGCCGGACTCGAAGATCTTCTATGCCGTGAAGGCAAACCCGGCTCCGGAAGTGCTGCGCCTGCTGGCCCAGCTCGGCTCCTCCTTCGACACCGCTTCCGTGGCGGAAGTCGAAATGGCGCTCGACGCCGGTGCCACGCCTGACCGCATTTCCTTCGGCAACACGATCAAGAAGGAGCGCGACATTGCGCGTGCTTATGCGCATGGCATCCGCTTGTTCGCCGTGGATTGCGTCGAGGAAGTCGAGAAGATCGCCCGCGCCGCCCCTGGTTCGCGCGTGTTCTGCCGCGTTCTGACCGATGGCGAGGGCGCTGAATGGCCGCTGTCGCGCAAGTTCGGCTGCGTGCCTGCGATGGCTGTCGACGTTCTGCGTCACGCCAAGTCGCTCGGTCTCGACTCCTATGGCGTGTCCTTCCATGTCGGCTCGCAGCAGTGCGATCTCGGCGCGTGGGACAAGGCGCTGGGCGATGCCAAGATGGTGTTCGAAACGCTGGCGCGCGAAGGCATCGTTCTGAAGATGGTCAATATGGGCGGCGGTTTTCCGACCCGTTACCTCAAGGACGTGCCGGCTGCGAAGGCTTACGGCCAGGCGATCTTCGAAGCGCTGTCGAAGCATTTCGGCAACCAGATCCCGGAAACGATCATCGAGCCGGGCCGTGGCATGGTTGGCAATGCAGGCGTCATCAAGTCGGAAGTCGTGCTGATCTCGAAGAAGTCCGACACGGATGATGTGCGCTGGGTGTATCTCGACATCGGCAAGTTCGGCGGTCTGGCCGAAACCATGGACGAGGCCATTCGCTACCCGATCGCCACGCCGCGTGACGGTGACGCGGTTGCGCCTTGCGTCCTCGCCGGCCCGACCTGCGACAGCGCCGACGTTCTTTACGAGAAGACGCCGTATCCGCTGCCGCTGTCGCTGACGATCGGTGACGAAGTGCTGATCGAAGGCACCGGCGCCTACACCACCACCTACTCGGCGGTGGCCTTCAACGGCTTCGAGCCGCTCCGATCCTACGTGATCTGAGCCGCCTGTAAGCCAAAGCAGGCGGGTCCATCCCCCGCCTGTAATATTCTTCACAATCCCTGCCTGCGGCGGCCGATCTCGCAACGGATCGGTGCGCCAGGTGTTTCGCTCGCTTGATCGTGAAATACCATGAACACCAACACCGCTTTCCAGGCGTCCTTTGACGCCCTCATCCAGACCGGTCTTCCCAAGGTTGATCATCGTCCTGTCGACCGCCCGGCCTTTACGCTGGGCGCTGAGCGGCTGCGCGATGTCGCCTCGCGCGAAGACCTGCTCGACCGTGCCA
>NZ_DAMBUH010000154.1:0-5550 GCF_032053605.1 Tianweitania sp. | reverse complement strand
TTAGCCGCAACTGTATCGCTCATTTTTCTCTTCCCTAACCCACAAACCGGCCTGAACCAGCAAGCCCGCACCCAATGAACCGGCACATAGACCTTTCCGGCGATGGTAGTCGAGCACCCCCCGCGAAACGGTTTGGCTGCGCCAGCATGTGTCGCAAAATCGACAAGGGGCCGGCGCAAGAATCCAGTCGCTTTCTTCTCGGCGCGCGTCGCAAAATGACTATGCGGAACGCGTAGTTTACGGAATAAGCTACACGTGACTGCTTCGCTCGCCCAAAGAGCGCGGCATGCCTGGGAGCACAGAATGTCCGACGACGAAATCATCCTGTCCGAGCTTTCCGACGAAGAACTCGTTCAGCAGATGCATGACGACCTTTATGACGGCCTCAAGGAGGAGATTGAGGAAGGCACAAACATCCTGCTGGAACGCGGTTGGGAGCCTTATCAGGTCCTGACCGAAGCGCTGGTGGAAGGCATGCGCATCGTGGGCGAGGATTTCCGCGATGGCATCCTGTTCGTGCCGGAAGTGCTGCTTTCGGCCAACGCCATGAAGGCCGGCATGTTCATCCTGCGCCCGCTCCTGGCTGCCACCAACGCGCCGAAGCAAGGCAAGCTGGTGATCGGCACCGTCAAGGGCGACATCCACGACATCGGCAAGAACCTCGTCGGCATGATGATGGAAGGTGCGGGCTTCGACGTAGTGGATCTCGGCATCAACAATCCGGTCGAGAACTATCTCAACGCCATCGAAGAGCATCAGCCGGACCTGATCGGCATGTCCGCCCTGCTCACGACCACCATGCCCTACATGAAGGTCGTGATCGATACGCTGAAGGAAAAGGGCATTCGCGACGATTACGTCGTGCTGGTGGGTGGCGCGCCGTTGAACGAAGAGTTCGGCAAGGCCGTGGGCGCCGACGCCTATTGCCGCGACGCCGCTGTGGCGGTGGAAACGGCCAAGCAGTACATGAAGCGCAAGCACAATCAGCACGCTTGAGGCTGATCGGCGGTCTTAACGTCCAGATGCAACAAAGGCCGCGATGGATATCGCGGCCTTTGTTTTAGATGAACTGGCGGCGGCGGATCTCGCGGCGTCCAGTTCGGGCTTTCCTTACTGCGCGGCGCGCGAGACGTTCTTGCCTGCGGACTGCGTAGCGTTCACGGTGTTAGCGGTATCGGCACCTACGCCGCGGATCGTGTTGGCGCAAGCAGCGGACATAAGCGCGGCGGCCAGAACGGCGATGGTAGCAATGCGCGAGTTGGTCATTTGTCGTCCCTCAGGGTTGTTTCGCTCCCAAAACGAGAAGATGCTAAAATAGTTCCCATGAGTCAGCGCCGCAGCGAAAATAAAGAAGAAGCTGTTTCGTTCGCAGCTGGCGGCGCCGTGCCGGTCCAGGACCGGCTTCTGGTGATCGCCTGCGGTGCCATCGCCCGCGAAGTGCTGGCCTTGACCAGGCTGAACCGCCTCGACCATGTCGACCTCACCTGCCTTCCGGCGATCTGGCATGTGTATCCCGCAAAGATCGCACCTGCGATGCGCGATCAGATCAAGGCGGCGCGCGAAAAAGGCTATCGCCGCATTTTCATTGGCTATGCCGAGTGCGGTACGCAGGGGCAACTGGACAAGATCTGCGCCGAAGAAGGCGTCGAGCGCATCGAGGGGCCGCATTGCTATGCCTTCTTTACGGGCAACGAGCGCTTCATGGCTGGTATCGAGACCGAATTTACGGCCTTCTACCTGACCGACCTGATCACGCGGCAATTCGAAGCCTTCGTGATCGAACCGCTGAAGCTGGACAAGCATCCCGAACTTCGCGACATGGTGTTCGGCAACTACACCAAGATCGTTTATCTCGCGCAGACGGATGATCCGGCTCTTCAGGAAAAAGCCCGATGGGCGGCCGACTATCTCCACCTGGACTACGAATATCGCTTTACCGGCTATGGCGATCTGGAGCCGGCTCTGCAACGTGCTGCGCTTCCTCATCAATGAGCCTGCGATGATCGGGTTCGCCATAAGGCTCCGAAGGATTTCATGATGCGTCGACTGATTCTAGCGGCTGTTCTTCTTGGCTCAACAGCCTCGGCTTACGCTGACGGCGCGATCGCCCGGATCATCACCAAGAGCGACGCGGCGCGGTTGGAAAAATACGAGGCGACCCGCACGGAAGCCTTGAACGACGCGCGCGAAAACGGCGATGCAAAGGACGTCGACATCGTCAATACCGTCATGACCGAGCGTCCGCTGCGCTTTGCGGGTTTCGATATGAAGGGCGATTGGCAATGCCGCACGATCAAGCTTGGTGGTGATCCCGCCGCCGTTGTTTATGGCTGGTTCAAGTGCCGGGTGACGGATGATGGTGCCGGCTGGTTCCTGAGCAAGATCAACGGCTCGCAGCGCACGCAAGGCCGCTTCTATGACGACAACGATCTGCGGCTGACTTATCTCGGCACGCAGTTCGTGGAAGGCGAGCAGCCGAAGCGCTATGGCACATATGCCGATGCCGATCAGGTCGGCTATGCCTTCCGCACGGCAAAGGGGTTCCGCATCGAATTTCCGGCGCCCGTTTTCGAGTCCAAGCTCGATATTCTGGAACTGCGTCGATGATGCATGAAGGATTGTCGTGAACCTCTGCCATGATCCTCTAAATGACCATGGCCAGCCGAAGCCCAGGAACCGACACTCCCCATGATTGAAGACCCCGCCTTCGGGCCAGGCACTCCCGAAGTTCCCCGCGATCTGATCGACGGCGAGCCGTTGCCACCGCGTTTGTCGCAGGTTTTCAAGTCGCTCGCCGACAATGCCAACGGCCCGGTTACGGTACGCCAGATTCGTGACGCGCTGGGTGACCGCAGCTTCGCCGCCCTCCTCGTCTTCTTTGCCGCCATAAACCTTTTGCCGCTGCCGCCGGGCACGACGCTCGTTCTCGGTTTGCCGCTGATGATCGTGTCGGCGCAGATGGTGTGGGGCCGCAAGATCGCCTGGCTGCCGCAATTCATTCTCGTGCGCTCCGTTCAGGCCGAACAGTTTCGTGCACTGGCTGAGCGCTTCATTCCGCGGCTGGTCTGGCTCGAACGCTGGATCAGGCCGCGCTTCTGGCCGATGCCGGACCGTTATGACGAGCGCGTCATCGGCCTGCTCGCGCTTGTGATGGGAACGCTGGTGACGCTGCCGATCCCGCTCGGCAATTGGTTTCCCGCTTTGACCATTGCCCTGTCTGGTCTCGCTTTGTCGGAACGCGACGGCATCCTGCTTGGCGTCGCTGCTGCGGCCGGCTCTTTCTCCGTCGTTTTGATCGTGGCGCTGGCCGGCACGGTCAACTATGCGCTGCATGCTGTTGCAGCTTGGTTCTGGTAGCAGCACCACAGGCAAGCGCGTCGCTTTTGAATGCGCCAGCGTCGTCGCATAACAAGCGGCGGGCAAGCACATCCTGCAACCTCAACCCAAGACGCAAAGGACGCAAACATGGCCGATTTGGTCGTTGTTTATTGGCGGGACATTCCCGCCCAGGTGATCGTCAAGAAAGGCCGGCAAACCGCCAAACGCGAACTGTCGCTGCGCTTCACGGAAGCGATCGACATGTGCGCGATGCGGACGGGTGCGGGCGATACGGACGCTTACCTGGCGGACTGGCGGCGCGCTGCGCCCGAGCCGGTTTCCGACGATCTGGAAGCCGAGGCCGACAAGGCGATGACGCGTTTGGAAGAGGACTATCCACGGGAAAAGCTCGTCGCGCTGGTCAAGGCGGGCGGGCGCAGCGACGGCTAGCCGGAGGAGGCTCGGCAATGATTCACATACCTGCATCCATTGAAGTCGTGCCCAAGCAGGCACTCGAATCAGCCGAGCTTCCCGGTCTCTTTCCGGCCGGCACGCGCGTTTACATCACCGATATCGGCACCGACACATCGGACGACCTGACGGCAGCGGCCAAGCGCGTTCGTGACCTCGGTTACACGCCAGTGCCGCATTTCGCCTGCCGCCGGCTGACGACGCGGACCGCCCTGGAAGACCGGGTCAATCGCGCAGCCACCGAAGCCGGCGTCACCGATGTGCTGGTGATTGGCGGCGGTTTGGACAAGCCAGCCGGCGAGTTCGCCTCGGCCATGGAGGTGCTGAACACCGGCGTGTTCGAGCGCAACGGCATCAAGGCCATGGGCGTGGCCGGCCATCCCGAAGGCAGTCCCGATTTTTCCCTGGACTCCGCCATGCAGGCACTGCGGGAAAAGCAGGCTTTCGCCGATCGCACGGGGATCGATGTCCGCATTGTCACCCAGTTCGGGTTCGATCCAACCAAGTTCATCGGATGGGCCGACAGTTTGCGCGCAGAAGGCATCAACATGCCGGTTCACCTGGGCGTCGCCGGCCCCGCCAAGTTCCCCACCCTCATCAAATATGCAGCCATGTGCGGCGTGGGCAATTCCATCGACTTCCTGAAGAAGAACGCGCTGTCGCTGACTGCTCTTGCTGTCGGCCACAACCCGGAAGAAGTCGTCGGGCCGATCGAAGCCAGCTCACGGCGTCCAAGCTCGCCCATTACCCAGATCCACGTCTTTCCGTTCGGCGGCTTGAAGAAGTCGGCCGAATGGCTTGTCAAACGCGGCTCATGGGATATAAAGACATCTGCATATCCTTCTGCGCTCTTCGCCTGATCCGAAACCGATCCACCTTCAAGGCCTCCACACACATGACCCGCACGATCGTTGCCTCCGCGACCCGCGAAATCGTCATCGGCTTCGACCAGCCCTTCTGCGTCATCGGTGAGCGCATCAATCCGACCGGCCGCAAGAAGCTGGCCGCCGAAATGGTGGCCGGCAATTTCGAGACGGTGATTAAGGACGCGCTGGAACAGGCTGCAGCCGGCGCGACCATGCTCGACGTCAATGCTGGCGTCACGGCCGTCGACCCGAACGCCACCGAGCCGGCCCTGCTGGTGCAGACGATGGAGATCGTGCAGGGCCTCGTCGACCTGCCGCTGTCGATCGACAGTTCGGTGACGGCGGCAATCGAGGCCGCCCTTAAGGTCGCCAAGGGCCGTCCGCTGGTCAATTCGGTAACGGGCGAGGAAGAAAAGCTCGAGGCCATCCTGCCGCTGGTCAAGAAATACAATGTGCCGGTAGTGGCGATCTCCAACGACGAGACCGGCATCTCCATGGACCCGGATGTGCGCTTCGCGGTCGCCAAGAAAATCGTCGAGCGCTGCGCTGATTTCGGCATCCCTGCCCATGACGTCGTGGTCGATCCCCTGGTGATGCCGATCGGTGCGCTGGGTGATGCAGGCCGGCAGGTTTTTGCGCTGCTGCGCCGCTTGCGCGAGGAGCTCAAGGTCAACACGACTTGCGGGCTGTCCAACATCTCCTTCGGCCTGCCCCACCGCCATGGCATCAACGCTGCTTTCATCCCCATGGTGATCGGCGCCGGCATGACCTCGGCCATCATGAACCCTTGCCGCCCACAGGAAATGGAAGCCGTGCGTGGCGCCAATGTTCTGGCTGGAACCGACGAGAACTGCACGACCTGGATCAAGACCTACAAGGACTACAAGCCCGGCGA
>NZ_DAMBUH010000153.1:5443-5681 GCF_032053605.1 Tianweitania sp. | reverse complement strand
GTGCGGCTTCCGGTTCCGCGGCGCGCTTGCGGCGAGGTTGCTCGGCCTGTGGCTCTTCAGCCTGAGGTTCGGCTTGAGGCTCGGCTTGCGCCTTCGGCTCGGCAGCGGGCGCTTCAGCCGGTGCCGCAGCAGGCTCTTCGGCAGGCGCCGGGCGCTCGGCTGGCGGTTGATCCGTTTGCGGGAGAATCTCTTCCGCCGGCTGGCTGTCTGTTCCCGATTCAGCCTGAGCGAGCAGGAT
>NZ_DAMBUH010000153.1:0-5433 GCF_032053605.1 Tianweitania sp. | reverse complement strand
CCTGACGCCGGCGCGAGGCTGGTCGGCAGCGATGCAGCGCGCACCGGTGCCGTGGCCATCAACAGGCCAAGCGCCGTTCCCGCCAGAATCGTGTTGCGACTTTTCATGGTGTCTCCTTGTCCATTTCGTCCCGTTGCGCAGCCAAATGGAGCGCGTTGCGCCAAGTTCCACCCGGATTCGCCTGAACAGCGCGTGAATGTGGTGTTCACCTGAGATCGTGAACGCCTTGATTTGGCCGCTGCGAAGGATCACATGGCACCCATGGATCTGCCCTTCTGGAAACGCAAAAGCTTGGAAGCGATGACGCTTACCGAGTGGGAGTCGCTTTGCGACGGCTGCGGCAAATGCTGCCTGGCCAAGCTCGAGGATGAAGACTCGGGCGAGATCTATTGGACCAGCGTCGCCTGCCGCTTGTTCGATGCCGGTTCGTGCCGGTGCAGCGATTATGTGCAGCGCAAGCGCAAGGTGCCGGATTGCGTCAAGCTCACCCCAAAAAAGGTGCGCGAAATCGACTGGTTGCCGCGCACATGCGGTTATCGCCTGGTGGCCGAGGGCAAGGACCTGTTCGACTGGCATCACCTGATTTCAGGTAGCCGCGACACCGTTCATAGCGCCGGCATTTCCATGCTCGGCCGCGTCACCGCGTTGGAAAGCGACATGACGGATGACGAGGATTATTTCGATCACGTGCTGGACGAGCAGCCCTGAATCAGGGGACTTGGCGCCTGTGTCTCGCGAGCCTGTTGGCGGCTGAACCCGATATGAACGATCGGTTCGATTAAAGTTCAGGCCGGGAATGGCAAACGCATCTTCATCGCCGAAACAGGCCATGAGGAGACGCCGTCATGCTGAAGATCGTCCAAACCACCGCACTGTCCCTGAGCGTTCTGCTCGGCAGCTTCGCCACTCTTCCCGCCGCCCAAGCCGCAAGCGTCAGCGTTACCGTTGCGCCCGAGACGGTGCAGTATCGTCATGATCGTGACCGTAATCGGGATTGGCGCGACGATCGCCATCGCGGTGGCCAGCGCCGCGCCTGCACGCCGGAACGGGCGACCGAAAAGGCGTGGAAGATGGGCATCAACCGTCCCCGCGTTTCCAACGTCAACCGCAACACGATCGCCGTTCGCGGCTTCCAGCGCGGCCATACCGTGCGCGTCCTCTTCGCGCGGGCTCCGAACTGCCCCGTCATCCGCTAAAAGGGTTTTTCGGTTCCAGCGAAGAAAGGCCGGTGGAGCGATCCACCGGCCTTTTCCTTGTTCACGTCAGCGCTTTTACGCTGCTGGGACAGCGCGTTCGCGCTGGACAGCGCGTTTGCGCTGGAGATCAGCGATCGATCGCGAAGGTGACGGAGACCTGAACGTGATAGGAATTCTCGCCGGCTTCAACGGGGGCTGGCGCAGGCGCCACCGCACGCGCTTCGAAGCTCTTCGCCATCATCGGCATGGGCGGCTGGCGCATCGAGTTTTCCGAGATTTCCATGACCTGGCCGAGCTTGATGCCGGCTGCTTCAGCCAGGGTCTTTGCACGCTCCATCGCATCCTGCACCGCACGCTTGCGCGCCTCGGCGAAGACCTTGGTCGTGTCTGCCGAGTCGAAGTTGATCTGACCGCCCTGGTTGACGCCAAGCGTGACCGCCTTGTCGAGCAGCGCGCCGACCTTGTCGATCTGGCGCACGCGCACGCCGAGCGAATTCGTCACCTGATAGCCAACGAGCCGCGTTTCGGTCTCTTTGTTGTTTTCGTCGGGATAAACATAGCGCGGCTCGATCGACAGGCTGCTGGTTTGCAGGTCGGCATCGGCAATGCCCTCCGCCTTCATGGCGCTGATCACCGCCGCCATCGCCGAACTGTTGGCCTCCAGCGCTTCGCGCGCCGTCTTGGCTTCGCGCATCACGCTCAAAGACAGCATTGCGAGATCCGGCCGCGCGGTCGCCTCGCCCTCGCCCGTGACCACAATCTGCGGGGTGGGCGCGGGCGGCACCGGCTGCGCTAAAGCTGAGGCGGAACCGAGCATCAGGAAAGCAAACGGAAGAGTGGCGCGCATCGTGTCAGTGTCTCCATCGAACAAGGATCATCCCTCGCCCTACGCCTAGGTGGCGATTATGGAGCGAATACGACGCAAAACGCATCATCATTGCTGGCTTGCGCAGAAGCGCGACGCGGAACTTGTGCTGGTCGCGCAAATTGCCTAGTGGTCATCTTGGGTGGGGCCTGTAGCTCAATGGTTAGAGCCGGCGGCTCATAACCGCTTGGTTGGGGGTTCGAGTCCCTCCGGGCCCACCAACAATCATTCTCAATGGTCTTCGAACCAGCCGTCTCTTACCCGTGATCGGCGGCCCTGTGTTGGGTGATCAGGCTGAGATTGGATGGGGTTTGAAGGTTGTGCAGCGCCTGCACGCCTTCTTCGCCCAGCAGTGGTTCGGGCATCGGGCAGATGCGGTTTCGGCCTGTTTCCTTCGCGTGATAGGCTCTGGCATCAGCGCGGGCGAGCAGTGTTTCGAACGTGTCGGCGGGCTTCAATTCGGCGATGCCGCCGCTCACCGTGATTGTTGGAAGATGGGCGCCGAGATGCGGCAGGTCTGCGCGGATCGCCTGAGCCGTCAGCCATGCGCCGCGCAGCGTCGTGCGCTCCAGAACAACGATAAATTCTTCGCCGCCGATGCGAGCGACTAGCGAGGTCGGCGGGGCATTGCTCGTCAGGACGCCGGCAAATGCGCGGAGCACGGCGTCGCCGGTTGCATGTCCGTAGCCATCGTTGACCCGCTTGAAGTGGTCGAGGTCGAAGAGCAGCACTGCCACGGGCTGACCTGCGAGCCGGGCGGCATCGATGATGCGGTGCGCGTGTCGGTCGAAGCCCCGGCGGTTGGCAATGCCGGTCAGCGCATCTGTTTCCGAATCGCGGATCGACGATGACAGCACCGATTGAACGAGCATGAGCAGGATCAGCAAGCCGGCCATGACGATGAGAATGCCGCCGAGCGCCTGCGAGAACAGGGCGTAAGGACTTGCGGCATAGACCTTTGCGGACACACCGGAGCCGAACGCGGCTGCAAAGAAGGGCTCTGCCACGAAGTAGGCCGTCATGACGCCCAATAGAATAGCCAAGGCAAGCCACATCAAGCTTCGCGTTCGGCGGGCAGCTGCAATGGCTGTTGCAGCGGAACAGGCTGAGATTGCGATGAATGGGGCTTGGTAAACCAGCTCATACCAAAGCTCGTTCCGCGGCCCGTTCCAGATCGCAGCACGACCGATGATGCCGGCAAGCAGAAGACCGATCAAAATCTTTCGCGGCTGTTCCCGCCCTGCAAGCGACGTTACCCCCATGAGGAAGGTGAGCATGGACAACAGGAAGGTGCCGTAGCTGGTCGCCAGAAAGAGGGCGGTGTGATCGAGAAAGCGGACGGCCAGTTCGCTGAGCGGCGTCAGCATGCCGAGAACATAGACCGCGCTGAACCAGGTTGCCGCGTGCTGCTGGGGATAGGAAACCCGGACGACAGCGAAGGTCGTCGCGAAAAGAAGCGCTACGCAAACATTCACGACGATTGCGTAAACAGCTCCGTCCACAAGCGGCTCCCCCATTGAGCGACGAATGTTACGTTACAGGAGTTTGAGCCACTTTTTCGTTAATACCGAAATCCGCTAAACGCCCCCCGATCCCGCGCTACCCCGCGTCCTCCGTCGGAATAATCGTGATCTTGCCGCCGGCTTCGAGGATGGCGAATTTGATCTGTTCGAGGCGCTGCAGGCCGTGCTGTTCGCGTCCTGCCGCCAGGATCTCGTCGATCGAGACACGGGACTCGCGCAGAGCGTGCCAGTCCGGTTTGCAGGAGGCGATCAGGACCGTCGGGGCACCGTCCATCCAGCGGGCGAGCCGTGGAGCTTTGGTCTTGAAGGCGTTGAGCGCGATGTCGGTCAGGAACAGCGTGATGATCAGAACCACCGAGTTGACGATGGAAAAGTCGTCGCCCAGAAGCGCCTGCTGCGTGGTTTCGGCAATGATGAGCAGCAGAACAAGGTCGAACGGCGTCATCTGCGCCAAAGTGCGGCGGCCGCTCAAACGCACGATCAGGAGAAGGACGATGTAGATGCCCACACCGCGTAGAACGCTTTCCAACGGCTCGGCTCCTAGGGAAGAATAATGGTGGTGAGCGCTGATGGCGCTGCGTTGTCGATGGCGATCGCGTAATCGGCGATGCCGGGATGGATGGGGCGCAGATGCAGCTGAACAAGGATCGGCTGTTTATCTTCGGCCTTGATGACCAGGGTCTGCTTGCCGCCTTGGCCGATGACATCGGTGGCTTGCGGCTGAACGGCTTCCAGCTGGAACTGTTCGAAGAAACTGTCCGAGAAGGTGATGCGCCGTTCCGCGCCGCCGGGCGCAAGGCGCAGCGTGATCATGTCGCTTGTTTGCCAGCGGCTGACGCGGGGATAGTCGATCTGGCTTTCGCCCTGCTGCTGCGAGGCCGCGGCCAGCATGCCGCCACTGCCGGTGAGACCAACAAGGCTGGCAACCACGATCAGCCCATAGATTACCCAGGCGATGCGCTCGACCTTCCAGAAACGCTCCTGGAAGGTGCGATGCTCTTCCAGCTGCAGCCCATCTTCGCGGATTTTGGGAATGTCGCGCTCGGCGGCCATGATGTCCTTCCCGACGAATGGTCCGTTCTGGACCGATGTTTGAGGATGAACATCAGAGGGTCGGCTTTGTGGCAAGCGTCTAATCGACCGGCAGGCGCTCTCTCCCCAGCTGTGTCAGCAAGGCGTCAGCATCAGGGTTCCGGCAAAGGTGAAGGCGGTGGAGAACACGGCTGCAATCGCGGCGTAAAGAGCCACGCTTTGGAGAAAGGCAGCTGGACCGGTTGCGAACTGGCTACGGCGCAGAAATACCACCAGAGCTATGCCGGCCAGAAGATGGACGGCGTAGAGTGCAGCCAGTTGCACGCGCTGGAGCGACAGGCCCGCGAGGAGATGAACATCGCTCCAATCCTGGCGGCAGCCGATCGACAAGGCGCTGTAAAGGACGACGAAGGCTACCAGATCACGAAGCCCGCTGCAAGCGCCAAAAGCCGCTTGCCGGATGCTACCTCCCCCATCACGGCCTCCCGCCAACGGACCAGCACAGAGCGACCACCGCCAGAAGCGCGACGAGGCCGGCAACGGCGGCATAGTCGTGCCACAGCCTGCCGATGCGCAGGTCGAGACTGCGAAGCGCAGACAGTTTGCCGTGACGCTGCCGCTGCACGCCATACAGCGCCAGGATGCAGCCGACGCCGCTATGCAGGAAGGCGTAGCCGAGTATGGCGAACAGCGTGGCGTGATGGGCGTGCAGCGTCGGATCGGGGATGTCCGACGCGATCACGGCGGCAACGACCGCGCAAACGCCGGCATGCGACAGAGCGCAAAGGCCGAGCCAGGCTGAGGGCGAGCGGGTGCG
>NZ_DAMBUH010000152.1:1727-5789 GCF_032053605.1 Tianweitania sp. | reverse complement strand
AGCGCCGCCGACATCGAGGTGCTGGAAGGCCTGGAGCCGGTGCGCCGCCGTCCCGGCATGTATATCGGCGGCACCGACGAAAAAGCGCTGCATCACCTGTTCGCGGAAGTCATCGACAATTCGATGGACGAGGCAGTGGCCGGCCATGCAACCTTCATCGAGGTGGAGCTCACGGCCGACGGCTTCCTGAGCGTGACCGACAATGGACGCGGCATACCCGTCGATCCGCATCCGAAGTTCAAGGACAAGTCAGCGCTCGAAGTCATCATGACCACGCTGCATGCCGGCGGCAAGTTCGACTCCAAGGTCTATGAGACGTCCGGCGGTCTGCACGGCGTTGGCGTGTCCGTGGTCAACGCGCTGTCCGATGTTCTTGAAGTGGAGGTTGCGCGCGGCCGCCAGCTGTGGCGCCAGCGTTTTTCGCGCGGCATCGCGCAAGGACCGTTGGAAAGCCTGGGTGAGGTTCATAATCGCCGCGGCACCAAGGTGCGCTTCCATCCCGATGAGCAGATCTTCGGAAAGGGTGCGGCCTTCCAGCCGGAGCGCATCTACAAAATGGCGCGCTCCAAGGCGTTCCTGTTTGCCGGCGTCGAGATCCGCTGGTCCTGCGACCCTGCCCTCCTGAAGGAAAAGGACGAAACACCTCAGCGCGCCGTGTTCCACTTCCCCGGCGGCTTGAAGGACTATTTGACCGGTCAGCTCGGCAGCGAGATGCAGGTCACGCGCGAGATCTTTGCCGGAAAAACGGACAAGCAGGGTGGCCATGGCGCGCTGGAATGGGCGGTCACCTGGTATGGCGGCGACGGCTATGTCAATTCCTACTGCAACACGATCCCCACGCCCGAAGGCGGCACGCATGAAGCCGGCTTCCGCACGGCACTGACACGCGGTCTCAAGGCCTATGCTGATCTCACCGGCAATAAGCGCGCTTCGATCGTCAGCGCCGATGACGTGATGATCTCGGCGGCCGGCATGCTGTCGGTGTTCATCCGCGAGCCGGAGTTCGTCGGTCAGACCAAGGACAAGCTGGCAACCGGCGAAGCGCAGCGCATCGTCGAGAATGCGATCCGCGATCCGTTCGACCATTGGCTGGCCGACAATCCGCAGGAAGCCTCCAAGCTTCTGGATTGGGTGATTGCGCGCGCCGATGAGCGTTTGAAGCGCCGTCAGGAAAAGGAAGTCAGCCGCAAGAGCGCCGTGCGCAAACTGCGCCTTCCCGGCAAGCTGGCCGATTGCACGCAAACGGCAGCGCAGGGTGCTGAACTCTTCATCGTGGAGGGCGATTCGGCTGGCGGCTCCGCCAAGCAGGCGCGCGATCGCGCCAGCCAGGCAATCCTCCCCCTGCGCGGCAAGATCCTCAACGTCGCCTCGGCCGGTTCGGAAAAGCTCGGCGCCAACCAGCAGATCTCGGATTTGATCCAGGCACTCGGCTGCGGCACCCGATCGAAATATCGTGACGAAGACCTGCGCTATGATCGCGTGATCATCATGACCGATGCCGATGTCGACGGCGCGCATATCGCATCGCTGCTGATCACCTTCTTCTATCAGGAGATGCCGAACCTGATCCGCGACGGCCACCTCTACATGGCCGTGCCGCCGCTTTATCGCATCAGCCAGGGCGGCAAGGTCATGTATGCGCGCGATGACGCCCACAAGGATCAGTTGCTGAAAGCTGAATTCACCGGTCGCGGCAAGATCGAGATCGGCCGCTTCAAGGGCCTCGGTGAAATGATGGCGGCGCAGCTGAAGGAGACCACGATGGACCCGAAGAAGCGCATGCTCTTGCGGGTCGAGGTTCAGGACGAGGTGGATGCCACGAAGGCGGCGGTGGATGCGCTGATGGGCACCAAGCCCGAACTGCGCTTCCGCTTCATCCAGGACAATGCCGAGTTTGCGGAAGCCCTAGACATCTAGGCGCGTTCAGGCCGCTGCGATCGCCCGTGCGTGGTGACGGGCGTTTTCGCGCAGAGCTTCGAGGTGAATGCGGCGAATCAGGCTGGCGGCTTCGCCGGTCGGATCATCCTTCAGCGCCTGCAACATTTCCCAGGTCACTTCCTGCGTTCCGGCAACGCGCTTGCCGTTCGCGACGTCGCGCCATACGGCCAGCGCGCTGGTGATGACGGGCTGTAGGTTCGTGGGCAAACCGGCCGAGCGCATCAGCGCACAAAGCGCCACGTCGCGGCCACGCGCCAGAAGCGCACCGACATGCCGATCGCTCTGGTTAGTCAGCGCAACAAGAGCCGCGCCGAAGAAGTCGATCTTGCCCGCAGCAACCGAGCGAAGAAGAAAGCCGGTAGTGAGTTCGCCGCGCAGGCGCAGATGCTCGATCAGGGCCGGATGTTCTTCGCTGCGCGTGCGATCAATCAGGGTGAGCGATGCCTTGGTACAGGCCTCGCGTGCCATCCGTGCCGCCCTCGCCTCGCCCATGACGCCGAGCAGAAACGGCGAGCGTCCCAGCGTTTCGCCGAGCTGCACCAGAAGCAGATGGCGGCAGTCGGACGGCAGATCGGCCAGACCGAGCATCGCCTCGCGCAGATCGGCACGGTCGCCGAACCGCTCCACCATGCGCCGGAAGCTGACAGCCGCGATGTCGGCGCCGGGATTTTGCAAGAGCGCGATGCAGGCTTCTGCCTCCCCCACCTCGGCGATGGCTGCGGCAAGGCTGATGCCGACCCAGGCGCGGCCAGCGACAACGCATTGCACCGGCGTCGGCGCAACAGCAAAGCGGTCGATCAGGTCGGCGTCGGTCAAAAGCGGCGAACGGCCGAGCACAAGCGTCGCGACTTCGAGCTGGTCGGCAGCCAAAGCAGCGATGATCTGCGGCGGTGCCTTGCGGCTCATGGACAAGGCTTCCGCCATGGCCAGCCGCACCTTGGATGAAGGATCGTCGAGCAGGAGCGTGAGGGCCGCTTCCGCCGCGCAGCGATCCTCGAACTCCAGCGTTCCGTCGATGTAAGCGCGCGCCAAGGCGGCGGCAGCAGCGGCGCGTTCGCAAACGCGGGCGGTGTCGATCCATCTCAGGAAATGTGCCACGACAACCATGCTTTCCGCCCTGTCCGTCCACGCTTGAACCCTAGGACAGCAATGGTTTACGAACGGTTCACCATAAATGCGGGAGGCGTGGCATGGCGGGGCTTTATCTTGAACAGTTCGAAGTGGGCGGGGTGATCCGCCACACGCTGACGAAGAGCGTGACCGAAAGCGACAATATGCTGTTCTCGGTCATGACGCTGAACCCGCAGCCGCTGCATATTGATTTCGACTTCGCAGCCAAGAGCGAGTGGGGCCGGCCCATCGTAAATTCGCTGTTCACGCTCGGCCTGATGATCGGCATCTCCGTTCACGACACCACGCTCGGCACCACGATCGGCAATCTCGGCATGACGAACACCGAGTTTCCCCATCCAGTTTTCCATGGCGACACGATCCGCTGCGAGACCGAGATCAAGTCGGTGCGCGAGTCGCGTTCGCGACCGGATCGCGGCATCGTCGAGTTCGAGCACCGCGCCTTCAACCAGGACGGTGTTCTGGTGGCGCGCTGCACCCGGCAGGCCATGATGCTCAAGAAACCTGAAGCCTGACCGATGCGCTCGCTTTTGTTTGTGCCGGGTGATTCCACCCGCAAGCTGGACAAGGGTCTCGCATCCGGCGCTGATGTGCTCCTGATCGACCTGGAAGACAGCGTCAGCCCCGCCAACAAGGAAGCCGCCCGCAAGCTCACGGCCGAGTTCCTGGCAGCCAACCGCAGTGGTGGCGGGCCGCAGCTTTATGTCCGCACCAACGACTTGCGCTCAGGCCTGATCGATGACGATCTTGAGGCGGTGATGGGCGGTGCGCTTGTTGGCATCCTGTTGCCGAAAGCGGCAGCCAGCAGCGACGTCGATCACCTTTCCACGAAGCTGCGCGTGCATGAAGCCGAGCATGATCTGGCGGATGGCAGCACACGAATCATCGCGCTGATCACGGAAACACCTGCGGCCGTCCTGGCAGCCTCCACATGGCAGCAGCGCCACCCGCGCCTTGCCGGTGTCACCTGGGGTGCCGAAGATCTTTCCGCCG
>NZ_DAMBUH010000152.1:0-1717 GCF_032053605.1 Tianweitania sp. | reverse complement strand
GAGATCGGCGCGGAGCGCACACGCACGGAAGACGGCCAGTTGACTGACGTCTTCCGCTTGGCGCGGGCACTCACGATCCTCGCCGCATCCGCAACAGAGGTCGCGCCGCTGGATACCGTCTTCGTCGACTTCCGAGACGAAGATGGACTGCGCCGGGAATGCTTGGATGCCGCACGCGATGGCTTCACGGGCAAGATGGCTATCCATCCCGCACAAGTCGCGGTGATCAACGAGGCATTCACACCGGATGCGCAGGCAATTGCGCGGGCGCAGGCAATCGTGGATGCCTTTGCCGCGGCCGGTGATCCCGGCGTCGTGGGCATCGACGGCAAGATGTTCGACCGCCCACACCTGAAGCGCGCGCAGCGACTGCTGGCGCGCGCCGGATCGGCGGCTTAGCCGCGATCCTCTTCCCAGCGTGGCCTTCGCATCGAGAAGGTCTCGGTCACGCTGGCATAGTCCATATAGCCGAGCCGTGCCGTGCTGCCCGCCTTGACGATGTCGAACAGGCCATCGGTCAGGTAGGCGTCCTCGATGTGAACGCCGATCACCTGGCCGATTACGACATGCGCTTGCGACTGCGTGCCATCCAACGTCTTTGGCCGGAAGATCTCGGTGACCTTGCATTCCAACGCGGCATGCGCTTCCGCCACGCGCGGCGCTTGAACCAGGCGCGACGGCGCCATGGTCAAACCGGCATAATCGAACTCGTTGATGCCGCGCGGTGCGTTCACCGAACTGCGATTCATGGCTTCTGCCAAATCGCGGCTGACGAGATTGGCGACAAACTCGCCGCTTTCTTCCGCAAAGCTCGAACTGTCCTTGGCCCCTTCCGACGAAAACCAGATCAGCGGCGGGTTGCCGGAGAAGGCGTTGAAGAAGGAGTAAGGCGCGAGGTTCACGCGACCATCCACCGACTTTGTGGAAATCCATCCAATCGGCCGTGGCGCGACGATTGCCTTGAACGGATCATGCGGCAGGCCGTGGCCATTGGCGGGTTCGTAAAACATGGACTTACGCCGCCGGTCCCGAATAATCGCTGACTATGTCACTGAGGTCCGGGCGCGGACGCTCGAAGATGTCGCCCTGATGCGTTCCGATATGGATGAAGCCGATGACGCGCTCATCCGACTTCAGCCCGAGGATGCGTCGTCCTTCCGGCTGATCCGAATACCAGTTGGAAATCCAATTTGCCGCGTAGCCAAGAGCGTTGGCTGCCAGCACCACGTTCATGGCCGCGGCACCGCCGGACAGAAACTTCTCCCAATCCGGGATCTTCGGGTGTGGCTTCGAAACGCTAACAACGCCGATCACCAGCGGCGCGCGTGAAAATCGGGTAAGTTCCTGCTGACGACGCCCCTCCTGCAGCGGACCTTCCAGTTGTTCGGCAAGCTCCACGAGCTTCTTGCCGACTTCAATGCGCGCATCCCCACGGTATAGAATGAAGCGCCAGGGCGCGAGCTTGCCATGGTCGGGTACGCGCGACGCAATGCAGCGGGATGCGGGATGCGTGCCTCAGCCGTAATGCCTGGGTCATGCTGCATGGAAACGTCTTGAAATTGCCATCGCGCCCCTGTCCAAAGCAAGCCGGTGATTAGGGTCAGACCATCGTAAAATGATTTCGACGACACTGCGTTCGACAACATTAGGCGTTGCGCTTCTGGCCATGGTCATGAGCAGCGCCATCGCGCAGCAAGGCGGCGGGCCCGGCGGTGGC
>NZ_DAMBUH010000151.1:0-5816 GCF_032053605.1 Tianweitania sp. | reverse complement strand
ACCGAGCGGGCGCGGATGCGCGGGCGGAAGGCGCGGCCGAGTTCGGGGGCGCGTCGCAGGAACGGGTGGATGACCGGTTCCTTGGCGGTGAACGCGTAGGCTTTCAGCAGAGCGAAATAGTTCGGAAAGACATAGCCGTTGTTCATGCGCTGCCATTCCTCGCGGCGCGCCTTGTAAAGCGAGGGCAGCTTGTACCAGGCAGCCGTCGGGTTCTTGTGGTGTACCAGGTGCAGGTTGTTGTTGAGGAAGAGCAGCGACAGCGGCGAGCGCTCGATGATCACGGTGCGCCCATCCGGCCGCTCCGACCATTGATGTTCGGCAAAGGTACGGATGGCGATGAAGGACTGGCCGAGCCAGACTGGCACCAGCACGTAAAGCCAGAGCGGCAGAGCAAAGCCGAACTGCACGAGCGGCAGCACAATCGCGAGGCCGATCAGATGATGCCGCCATGCCTTCTGTACCGCCTTGTCGCCGGTCGCGATCAGCCTGAGGTCGGTCGCAATGAAGGCGACGTTGGCGAGCACCGGACCGAGGATGAAGCGGCCGACCATCATGTTGTTGACGGCAAGCAGGACCTGCAGCGCGCGCGGCAGGTTCCGGTGCTGCCACAATGCGCGATAATAGCTTTCCGGATCGTCGAACGGATCGGTCAGGTTCTCATCGGCATGATGCTGCAGATGCAACGTTTTGAAACGTCGGTAGGGATAGATGAGGCCGATCGGCAGGCCGACGAGAATCTCGTTGAGGATCGCCTTGCGCGTCGGATGGCCGTGGCTGGCTTCGTGCATCAGCGACGACTGCATGGCGACTGCCAAAGCCAACACCAGCAGCGCGGCCACGGGGTACGATGGCCAGAGCAGCATGCCGGCAGCGAGCCAAACGCCGTAGCAGGCAATGATGAGCGCCAGTGTCGGCCATTCGATTTTGGGCGCACGTTTTCGTGCGGCAACAGGGCTGCTCGCCATGATTGTCTCTCAAATCAGCTGAGGAGTTCCCCGACTCCCTGACACGATGCTGCCAACAGGAGGGCTGAGCCGCAACGAAGAATTTGCGCACAAAGGTTTATTCTGCGCACCAAACTTTTCGTTTGTTGTGGGAAGTGAACAAAATTCCTGTAGTCTGCCGGTCATGGACAAGCGCGACCTATCCTCCCTGTTTCGCGAACGGCTGAAACTCCTGCTTCAGCGTTCGCGGCTCAACCAGTCGGCTTTCGCCGCCAATGTTGGCCTGGACCGATCGGCATTGTCGCAGCTTCTATCGGGCGCAACGACCCGCCTGCCCCGCGCCGAAACGCTGCTGAACATTGCGGCCGAGCACAAGATCTCACTGGATTGGCTGCTGGGTCTCAGCCAGGACGAAGGGCTGACGGGCGAGCTGCGCGTCAACATGGAGATGGAAGAAGGGCTCGGCGGCAATGATCGCGCGCTGCTGGCCCGATGGCATGCCGAAGCGGCGGGCACCAAGATCCGCTATGTGCCGGCCGGCATTCCCGACCTTTTGCGCACCGAAGCGCTGATCGCCTACGAATCCGCTCGCTCCCACCGCAACAGCGAGATCCAGATCGACGAAACGCAGTCGCGCATCGATTACAGCCGGCGGCCGGAAACGGATATGGAAGTTTGCATGCCGCGCCACACGCTGGAGATCTTTGCTCGGGGCATGGGGATCTGGGCGGAGTTTCCTGAACCGGACCGCAGAGCGCAGCTGGCGCATATGGCGCAACTGCTCGACGACCTTTATCCGAGCTTTCGCCTGTTCCTTTATGACGGGCGCGAGCGTTACTCCATCCCCTACACCGTGTTCGGTTCGATGCGCGCGGCGATCTATGTCGGTGACATGTATCTGGTGCTGAATGCGACGGAGCCGGTGCGGACGCTGACGCGGCATTTCGATACGCTGATCAGGTCCGCACAGGTTCATGCCCATGAAGCGGCCGGCTTTGCGCGCCGGTTGCACGACCAGCTCGCTTGACCGGACATAAAGATTTCCTTATGTCTTCTTTCACCTCATGACACCGGAGACCACCATGGCCAATCCGCTCGATGCACTGCTCGCGGAAAAGGGCGTTCTGCTTGCTGACGGCGCAACCGGCACGAACCTGTTCAACATGGGTCTGGAATCCGGCGAGGCGCCGGAATTGTGGAACGAAACGCAGCCGGAAAAGATTGCCGATCTGCATCAGGGTTTCGTGGATGCCGGCGCCGATATCATCCTCACCAACTCCTTCGGCGGCACGCGCCATCGGCTGAAGCTGCATCATGCGCAAGACCGCGTGCATGCCTTGAACAAGCAAGCCGCCGTGATCGCACGCGCCGTGGCCGAAAAGGCCGGTCGCAAGGTGATCGTGGCCGGCTCGGTCGGGCCCACAGGCGAGCTGTTGGAGCCGCTGGGTGCGCTGACCTATGACGACGCGGTGGATGCCTTTGTCGAGCAGATGGAAGGCTTGAAGGCGGGCGGCGTCGATGTAGCCTGGATCGAAACCATGTCGGCACCGGCGGAAGCTCGTGCGGCTGCCGACGCGGCGATCAAGGTTGGCCTGCCCTATACCTACACCGTATCCTTCGACACGGCCGGACGTTCCATGATGGGCCTGCATCCACGCGACATTCACGGCGTGTCGGACGGCTTGTCGGAAGAACCTCGCGCGGTTGGCGCGAATTGCGGTGTCGGCGCATCCGACATTCTGTCATCGCTGCTCGATATGACGAGTGCCAAGCCGGACGCGACGATCATCGTGAAGGGCAATTGCGGCATTCCGGAATTTCACGGCACGGAAATCCATTATTCCGGCACGCCGGAGCTGATGGCCGATTATGCCCGCCTTGCGATGGATGGCGGCGCAAAGATCATCGGCGGCTGCTGCGGCACGTCGTTCGGCCATCTGAAGGCCATGCGCGAGGCGATCGACGGACACACCAAGGCCGAGCGTCCGACCGTCGAGACCATCACCAGCCGTATCGGCCCGCTTCGCAACAAGCAGGCCGACGAGAGCGGCGCAGCACCCTCAGGTGAAGGCGGCGGCCGCCGGCGCCGCCGCGGCTAAAGCGGATGTCTAGTGGAGCGCTTCTTCGAACAAAGTGAAGAGGCGCTTCCAGGCGCGCTTGGCACCTTCGGCATCATAGATGTCGTGGTCAGACACGGCCCAGCCGTGCTGCATGCCGACATAGTTTTCAATGATATGATCGACTTCCGCTTCACGCAGAGCCTGCGCCAGCTTCGCGGATTGCTCCGGCGGAAAGCTCTTGTCGATGCCGGCTGAGCCGACATAAACGCGGCCCTTGATCTTGTTCGCTGCCTTGTGCGGGCTGTCTTCCGCATCGCTGGCGAGATTGCCGCCATGGAAGCTGGCGGCTGCTGCGATGCGATCCGGATAATGCGCGGCGGCGTTAAGGGCGCGCGGTCCGCCCATGCAATAGCCGACCGTGCCGATCGACTTGGCGCCCTCGCCTTCCAGCGTGTCGAGGAAGGCTGCCGTGTCGCTGATGGTCAGCGCTTGCGTGGTGCTGCTCATGATGCCGCGTAATTCCTTAGCCGTGTCTTCGTTCTTGAAGGCGGTCTTGGCGTCGAATGGGCCGTAAGGCGCATTGCGGTAGAACAGGTCGGGGATCAGCGTGACATAGCCGGCATTGGCGAGCGTTTCTCCAATCTCGCTCATCGCGGGACGAAGCCCGAAGGCATCCATGTAAACGATCACGCCGGCTTCCACCGGTTCCGGGCGTGAATCGGGAGTGAACAGCCAGGCATCAGCCTCGCCATCGGCGGTCTTGATCTTGATTTCGCTGAACGGCATCGTTGTTTCCCTAGGCTTCAGACGCCGATAGATAGAAAAAGGCCGCATCACGCCAAGCGCGATGCAGCCTTGTAACTCGAGAAACTGATACCGCTTATTCAGCAGCCTGGGTCGGTACGCCCTTTTCAGTCTTTTCGGCGGTCGCGTTCGAGCCGCCCGACTGCGTGTCGGTCTTGCTGCCGCCACCCGTGCTCGTGCAAGCAGCGGTCGCGAGGATCATGGTGACGATGGCGGCGCTGGAAAGAAGCTTCTTCATAATCAGGTCCCTTGAATCAGATGACGTGTGAGCAATAAAGCCGCTCCCATAATCATCCGGGCGTCCTGCGGTTCCCGCTTTGTGGCAGAATCTTGATGAAGCTCCTGACAAAGCCCCAGCCACAGGAATAAAGACGCGCGACAACGGCGCTTTGCCGCGCTTCCACTCACTTTGAGCCGGAGAAGGCGCTTCTCCAGACTTCCTTGTGAATCAGTCCAGCCACTTTAGCCCGGCTGCTTTCGGGCTCCTTTCAAGTGAAAGCGTCAGGCATGGACTCCTTCTTGGCCGCGATAAAATCATTCAGACCGTCGGTGATGCCTTGATCCAGCGCTGGCGCTTCGTAGCTTTCCAGCCAGCGGCGTGCGAGTTCGTTGGCGCGCTGCGGCGCGGTCTTCTCGCCTTCGGCCAGCCACTGCTCGTAGGAATTGTTGTCGGCGATCGACGAGCGGTAGAACGCGGTCTGGAAGTTGGCCTGCGTGTGATCGCAACCGAGGTAATGGCTGCCCGGGCCGACCTGACGGATGGCATCCATGGCCTGGCCGTTTTCGGAAAGGTCGACCCCTTCGGCGAGCTTCTGCGCCATGCCGAGCTGGTCGACATCCATCATGAACTTCTCGTAGCAGGATGCCAGACCGCCTTCGAGCCAGCCGGCAGCGTGCAGCACGAAGTTGGTGCCGGCGAGCAGCGTCGAGTTCAGCGTGTTGGCACTTTCGTAAGCTGCCTGCGCATCAGGGATCTTGGAGGCGCACAGCGAGCCGCCGGTACGGAACGGCAGGCCGAGACGGCGGGCAAGCTGTGCTGCGCCATAAGACACCAGCGACGGCTCCGGCGTGCCGAAGGTGGGTGCGCCTGACTGCATGGAGATCGACGAGGCGAAAGTGCCGAACAGAACCGGCGCGCCGGGGCGCACCAGCTGTGTAAAGGATGCGCCGGCCAGAACTTCCGCCAGAACCTGCGTCAGCGTGCCGGCGACCGTCACTGGGCTCATGGCGCCGGCCAGAATGAAGGGCGTGATGATGCAGGCCTGGTTGTTGCGGGCATAGACCTTGGCGGCGCCCAGCATGGTCTCGTCAAACACCATCGGCGAATTCGCGTTGATGAGGTTGATGATCACCGTGTTCTCGTCGACGAACTTCTCGCCGAACAGGATCTTGGCCATCGCCACCGTGTCTTCGGCGCGTTCTGGCGCGGTGACCGAGCCCATGAAGGGCTTGTCGGACAGCGTCATGTGGGCATGCACCATATCGAGATGGCGCTTGTTCACCGGCACGTCGACCGGTTCGCAAACCGTGCCGCCGGAATGGTGGATCGAGGGCGCGAGATAAGCGAGCTTCACGAAGTTGCGGAAGTCCTCGATCGTCGCGTAACGGCGATTGCCTTCCAGGTCGCGTACGAAGGGCGGGCCGTAAACCGGCGCAAACACGGTGGCCTTGCCGCCGATCTGCACGGACCGCTCGGGATTGCGGGCATGCTGGGTGAATTGCGAGGGTGCGGTCTTCAACAGCGAACGGCACAGGCCGCGCGGGAAATGGACGCGTTCGCCCTTCACGTCGGCGCCGGCTTCTTTCCACATGGCCAGCGCTTCGGCATCGTCGCGGAACTCGATGCCGATTTCCTCGAGGACGGTGTCGGCATTGCGCTCGATCAGCGCGAGGCCTTCTTCGTTGAGCACCTCGAAGCTGTTGATCTGGCGCTTGATGTAAGTGAGCTGCGTGCCCGGTCCACCGCCTGTACGGGCTGCACGGCGTGCTGCCGCTCCGCCGCTGGCAC
>NZ_DAMBUH010000150.1:0-6013 GCF_032053605.1 Tianweitania sp. | reverse complement strand
GGAGCCGGCGGCCTCGCCGATCCTGTCGGGTGGCGCGCCCGGTCCGCACAAGATCCAGGGCATCGGCGCCGGTTTTGCGCCCGCCATCCTTGATCGGGCGATCTATGACGAGGTCGTGCAGGTGTCCAACGAGGATGCGTTTACGGCCGCACGCCTGATCGCGCGGCTCGAAGGTATTCCGGTTGGTATCTCATCGGGCGCGGCTTTGTCGGCCGCCGCGATCGTCGGCAAGCGGGCGGAAAATGCCGGCAAGACGATCGTGATCATCATTCCCTCCTTCGCCGAGCGCTATCTGTCGACCGCGCTCTTCGAGGGGCTGGAATAAGGCTTACTGCCCTTACTGAAAGCTCGAACGGCGGGCGCAGGCCGGACCGGGACCCCGCATATAATGACGCTCCGGCCGGTAGCTCGGGGCGACGAACTCGCGCAGGCGGGTGATGGTGCGGGTCAGAAGGGTCAGGATGTTCATTGTTCGGGTTCCGGGAAATGGCGGTTGCTCCCGCCAGTACTCAACTCAAAGCTACGCAACGCATGATCGAACCTTAGCAGCCACCTGTGAATTGCCGGTGAACGCGCTGTTAAGGCATGAGCTAAATCATCTTAGATCGTGGCGAAATCGGGGTATTTTGGCCCTCTTTTCGTGGCCGAGACGCACAAACAGCGTTGCGTTGCAGCTATGTCACGCAAAATGCGCCCGGGAGATCGGGCTTCCCAGGCGATCGCGCTGCATCCATCCAAATCTTAGGAAGAATTAACGGAACAGCGCTTCGTGCCGCACGTTTGTGGGGCAGCCGGCGCGTGTGAAGCCGGATGAGAGGACGGCGCGGCGAACAGCCCGCTGACCAGACAACCAGATCGATCGAGCGGCCGGAGGTAATGCCCTTGTGGCTTGCCCGCCGCCGAACTTCAGGAAGGTGAAAACAATGGGTTTCTTTTCCAAAGACATCAGCACGATGGACGACCTCTTCGTTCATACGCTGCGCGACATCTATTACGCTGAAAACCAGATCGTGAAGGCACTGCCTAAGATGATCGAGAAGGCCACGGACATGCAGCTCCGTCAGGGCTTCGAAACGCATCTCGGCGAAACCAAGACCCACATCAGCCGCCTTGAACAGGTGTTCGAGATGCATGGTGTGCAGGCCAAGCAGGTCCGGTGCCCGGCCATCGACGGCATCATCGAGGAAACCGATGAGATCACCGGCGACATCGACGACAAGCAGGTGCTGGATGCAGCCCTGATTGCCGCTGCACAGGCCGTCGAGCATTACGAAATGACCCGCTACGGCACGCTGGTGGCCTGGGCCAAGCAGCTCGGCCGCACCGATTGCGCTGCCGTTCTGCAGCAGACGCTTGAAGAAGAAGAAGCTACCGACAAGAAGCTGACGCAGATCGCGGAAGCCGGCGGCGTGAACTCGCTGGCCGCGGCTGAATAAGCTTCGTCAGTCAATCTGTTGATTCAAAGGCTCGTCGCTCGCGCGGCGGGCCTTTTCTTTGCTGTCAGCGACCCTGCAAACTCGGTCCAAGCGTAATCAGCGTCACCGCCGCCACAGCCAATGCGATGCCCAGTCCTTGCACGGTGCTGACCCGCTCGCCGAACCAGGTGAAAGCCACGACATTCACGGCAACCAGCTGCACCACGGCGGAAAGGCTGATTGCCACGCCAAGGCCGAACTCGCGGATGAGCCGCAGCATGATCAGGTTGCCCGCCGAATACAGCGCCAGCACCAGGATCAGCCGCGGCACGCTAGGCCCCAGCGTCCATGCCTTGGCAGCACTTGCCGCCAGCATGAAGATCAGCGTCGAAACACCCAGCTGTACGGCGCCGAACAGGCTCATGATCGTTTCCCCGAAGAAGAAGCGATGGTCTGCACTGTCGAGCTCTCAGGCGTCAAGCCGCAGCTTGATCGGTGCCATCGCGCAGAGCGAGCATCACCATTGTGAGTACGATCAGCGTGCTTCCTGTCAGGCTGAACGGAAGCTGCAGCGAGCGGGACAAGATCAGGCCCGCTGCAAAGACGATGACCTGAGCACCGGCATTGGCCAGGAGAACGGGCATGAGGGCTTTTCGCTGGTCTTCGTTCAAGCGCTTGAGGAAGAACAGACGCGCGTAGGCATAGGCGATCAGCGGGATGAGGATCATTGCCAGGATCGGAGCAGCGAAGGGGATGGCCCGCAGTAGCGCATCCGGCTCCTCGCTGATCAGCGCCAGTGGAATAATCAGGTAACCGGCGGCTGTTGTGGCCACGAAGATCGGCCACAGCATCATCGCTGCAGCGGCTGCGCGATCCACATAGTGCCGCCGCGCGCCTGCAAACACGACAGCGCGGACGAACACAACCAGCGCGATTGTACCGACAATATAGAGCACCAGGATCAGCAACTCGGCTGCCGAGGCCGCACCTGTCCGCACCAGATCGATCCACGATGCTATTTCCTGAGGCAGCCCTACAAGGCCGGGGAGAACAAGCAGGAGCCAGAACCCGCTTCCGAGCGAAGGCAACCGGATCATCTTCGCCAGCCAGATCAGCACGGCGGTGCTCGCCACGAAAGAGGCTACGCCGACCGGCACGAAGGCGACGCTGTCTGGCCTGACGAGTGAACTTTCCTGCATTGCAAAAAGCAGGCCCGTCGCCTGGAAGGCAGTAAGAAGAAGGGCAAGAATGACGACGATGAGGTCTAAACGCCCGGCATTTTGTGGATTGCCCCGCCATCGCGCCAAAGGCGGGATGATCAGGCTGAAAAGCTCGACATGCAGCAGCACCGTGTAGAGCGGCAGGACGCCGAGCGCCATGATCGACAAGCGTGCCATCATGGAACTCGTGCTTTCACCATACTCCTCACCGATCCGGGTGAGGTCCAGACCCGGCACAGGAAGGTGCGAACCGATCGAGACCACCAGCAGCACCAATGTCACCCCCAGGATCGCTTCGCGCCGGAGAGCAAAGCGGGGCGTGGACTGAATGAGGGTGTCGCTCATGAAGACGGCTCGATCATTGGATTGAGATGAACAGAGCACAGTGAGCTCATGCCATGCAACGACTTTGCTTCAACAAAGGAGTTGCCAAGAGATAAACAAAGAAAAGCCCGGCGAGATTGCTCCCGCCGGGCTTGTTGACTTGTCGAAGGTTCGATCAGTCCTTGGCGTGCAGGTTGGTGCCGAGCGTATCCTTCACGAACAGCAGGCCGATCACCAGCGACATCGCGGCAAAGGCAATCGGGTACCAAAGGCCGAAATAGATGTCGCCCTTGGCAGCACTCATCGCGAACACCGTTGCCGGCAGAAGGCCACCGAACCAGCCGTTGCCGATATGATAGGGCAGGGACATGCCGGTGTAGCGGATGCGGGTCGGGAACATTTCCACGAGGATCGCGGCGATCGGCCCGTACACCATCGTGACATAGATCATGAGGATGAACAGGATGCCGATCGTCATCGGCCAGTTCACGGCCGCTGGATCGGCCACCATCGCGTAAGCGCCGGTGGTTTCGTTCTTCACCAGCGGATAGCCGGCATCATGCAAAGCTGCATGCACTGCATTGTTGAAGGCCGTTCCCTGCGCCGCTGCGTCGGCACCTGCTGCCGTGACATCATAGGAGGTCACCGTTGCGCTACCCACAGCCACCGTGGCCGGCGTTCCCGCGGGTGCCGTGGTCACGATGTCATAGGGCACCGAGTTGCGGGCAAGGAAGCCGGTAGCGACATCGCACGACTTGGTGAACTTGGCGGTGCCGACCGGATTGAACTGGAAGGTGCAATCGCCGGGGGCGGCGGTCACGGTTGCGCGCACATCGGCCTGGGCCTGTGCAAGTGCCGGGTTTGCCGCCCAGGTCAGCGCCTTGAACAGCGGGAAGTAGGTCAACACGGCCAGAGCCAGACCCGCCATGATGATCGGCTTGCGACCGATCTTGTCGGACAGCCAGCCGAAGACGACGAAGAACAGGCTGCCCAGCGCCAGCGCGACGGCGATCATGATGTTGACCGAACGCGCGTCGACCTTGAGCACGTTTTGCAGGAAGAACAGCGAATAGAACTGGCCGGAATACCACACCACGGCCTGACCGGCGGTGAGGCCGAACAAGGCAATCAGGGCGATCCGCGCGTTCTTCCATTGGCCGAACGCTTCCGTCAGCGGTGCCTTGGAGGTCTTGCCCTCTTCCTTCATGCGCTTGAACGTCGGCGATTCCGACAGCGTCATGCGAATCCACACCGAAATGCCGAGCAGCACGACGGACAGAAGGAAGGGAATGCGCCAGCCCCAATTGGCAAAGTCTTCCTTGGCCATCGAACCCTGCACGACCAGGATGATGATCAGCGACAGGAACAGGCCGAGCGTTGCGGTGGTCTGGATCCACGATGTGTAGAAACCGCGCCGGTCGTCGGGCGCATGTTCGGCCACATAGGTTGCCGCACCGCCATATTCGCCGCCGAGCGCCAGACCCTGCAGCATGCGCAGGATGATCAGGATGATCGGCGCGGCAATGCCGATGGTGGCGGAACCGGGCAGAAGGCCGACGATGAAGGTCGACAGGCCCATGATCAGAATGGTGACGAGGAAGGTGTATTTACGCCCGACGAGATCGCCGATGCGGCCAAACACCAAGGCGCCGAACGGACGCACAATGAAGCCGGCGGCAAAGGCCAGAAGCGCGAAGATGTTGCGGGTCGCTTCAGGATATTCGGCAAAGAAGGCTGCGCCGATAAAGGCTGCGAGCGAGCCGTAGAGATAGAAGTCGTACCACTCGAAGACCGTGCCGAGCGAAGAAGCGAAGATCACCTTGCGTTCTTCGCGCGTCATGCCGCGGCTTGGCGCCCCGGCTGCCTGTGCCATTGCCATCAAAACCTCCCATTGAACGGACGTGGTTTGCTGGCACGGCTCTCCCCCGGCGCCAGCTGATCCGCAGGATGGGACTATGACCCGGCTTTTAGGCGGCTTCCATCAAGTCTTTCGGCTTATGACTTTAGTCTAATTGGACCGAAAGCGCCCGCCCGCTCTAAGCAGAAGACAAAGGCGCTCAGCGCTTCAGGGGAGGAACACCAATGGACATGCAGGCTTCAATGGGCGCGATCGTGGTGGAACAGTTCACCGACCTGTTTCGCATCGGCATGATCCTGTTTCTGGCGATCACCTCGGCCAACACGGCGCATGCGACGGCAACCCGCGCGGGCCGTGCAGCGCCTCTCGTGCTCGGCGCTCTGTTTATCGCCGTCTTGATTCCCACCGCCTTCCATCGCGATGCGCCGGATCTCCTGCCGCGCATCCTGCTCGGCGTTCCCGTCAATGCCATCCTGCTGGCCATTGTTCTTGGCTTGATGAGCCTGTGGAAGCGCGCTCGGAAGTAGCGACCTGAGCGATACGCAAAAAGCTGAGTTTGCCTCTTGCCAGATGATCGTCCCCAACATACTTAGATGCCTTACCATATACCTTCTATGGAATGCGCATCATGGACGCTCTGGTCGAACAAACCGCCTTTATGGACGAGCTTACGAAAGTCAGCCGCAAGATGCGCACATTGTTCGATGCTCGTGTCAAGGAGCAGGGGCTGACGCTGGCCCGCGCGCGCATTCTTCTTCTTCTGGCAAAAACCGATGGCATGACCCAGTCGCAGCTCGCCGAAGCGCTGGAAGTCGAGCAGCCGTCCGTCGTGTCGCTGATCGACGCACTGGAAAAGACCGGCCTCGTTCTGCGCTGTGCCGTGGAAGGCGACCGCCGCGCCAAGGCGATCCATTTGACGGATCTGGCCCGGGAACAAGCGGACAACCTGCTGAGCTATATCGCTGAACTGCGTCGCCAGGTTCTGGGCGGCGTCGGCAAGTCTGATCTCGCGGCCGCCACCCGCGTTCTCCTGCAGGTTTCGGGCAAGATCGGCGCACTGGTTTAATCGGGAGCAGCGGATGTCCATCACGTCCCAAGCCGATCGGCCGGCGCTAGCCGACGCCGCTGCGCTGCCGATCGAACCGGAAGTGGCAGCACCGCCGGCAGCGCCCGCGCCCCCGCCCTTCGTGCCGATG
>NZ_DAMBUH010000149.1:0-6425 GCF_032053605.1 Tianweitania sp. | reverse complement strand
AAGCGTTCTCGGCACTACGGCCATGGGTCTGGCTGCGACTGCGGCGGCTGGAGGTTCCGCGGCTGCGCAAGGCGCCGGCGCGCAGCCAGCAGAACGCGCGATCCCCGCTTTGCGCGATCCGCGGGACGCTTACACACGCGAGCGCTTCAAGGAACAGAAGCAGCCTTGGCCGGGCCTTGCACGCGACATGAGCCCGCGCCCTGATCATGGCGAAAAGACCTATCGCGGATCGGGCAAGCTTGAGGGCCGTCGTGCCCTGGTGACTGGCGGCGACAGCGGCATTGGCCGCGCGGCCGTGATCGCCTTTGCCAGGGAAGGCGCCGATGTCGCCATCAACTACCATCCCGACGAGGAAGCGGATGCGCAAGAGGTTGTGGCGCTGATCCGCGATGCCGGCCGCAAGGCCGTCGCCCTGCCCGCCGACATCCGGACGCGTGAAGCGTGCGAAAAGGTGGTGCGGGACGCCATCGAGCAGCTCGGCGGGCTCGATCTCCTCGTCAACAACGCCGCCTATCAGCAGTCCAAAGCGGACATCATGGAGATTTCCGACGAACAGTTCGTGCAGACCTATGAGACCAACGTCTTCCACGTGTTCCGCTTCTGCAAGGCGGCCATTCCCTCAATGCCGGCCGGCTCGGTGATCATCAACACGATCTCGCAGAACTCGTATGATCCCGGCGAAGACCTGATCGATTATGCCTCCACAAAGGCCGCAATCCAGAACCTGACGCGCGGCATGGCCAAGCAGCTTGCGAAGAAGGGCATCCGCGTCAATGCCGTGTCGCCCGGTCCGATCTGGACGCCTCTGCAGGTGGCCGGTGGGCAGCTAGAAGGCAAGATGGGCGAGTTTGGGCAGGATACCTCGCTGGGTCGCGCCGGCCAGCCGGCTGAACTGGCTTCGCTCTATGTCGCCCTTGCTTCAAGCGAAGCGACCTTCAGCACCGGCACGGCCGTTGGCGCGCATGGCGGCACGGGACAGCCGTAAACACAGGCAACTCACGCACTCGGTCACCATGCCTCCCGCGCGAGCAGAGCACATGTCGCTTTGCTCGCGCTTTTGGTCGTCGCCCTGTCACAGCCAGGCTAGCGGGATCGCCATGATGTTCCCGCGAATCCTGACGACCGAGGCCGTCCATGACTGATCTCTCCGCAACTGGCGAACCCGCGCCCTCCTCCGATCGTGCACGGCGTGGCGGGCGCGCCGGCAAGCGGATCGGCGGAGCGAGCGCCTTCGAACAGCCGGCTTTCCGCCAGCTACGGATCCCGTTTACGCCGACAACAATCGTGTCCGACGACGAGCTGGAATCGATCCACCTCGCCTCCCTTCGCGTGCTGAAGGAGATCGGCGTCGATGTGCTGCATGAAGGCGCCAAGCAAATCATGAAGGAGCACGGTGCAGACGTTCAGCCGGGCTCGGATCGTGTTCGGTTTGATGCCGACATGATCCTGGAACTGGTCAGCCACGCGCCGTCCGAGTTCACGCTGCATGCGCGCAATCCCGCGCACAATGTCACCTTCGGCGGCAACAACATCGTTTTCGCAATGGTGGCCTCTGCGCCGAACTGTTCGGACAATGATCGGGGGCGGCGGCCGGGCAACCAGGAGGATTACCGCAACTTCCTGCGGCTGGCGCAGATGCACAACATTATCCACCTGACCGGCGGCTATCCCGTGGAGCCGATCGACATCCACCCGTCGGTGCGCCACCTCGAATGCATCCGCGATCTGGCGACGCTCACCGACAAGGTCTTCCACATCTATTCCCTAGGCAAAGAGCGCAATGTCGACGGCATCGAGCTGACGCGCATCGCGCGCGGCATCAGCCGCGAGCAGCTTGAGCGTGAGCCGTCGGTCTTCACCATCATCAACACCAACTCGCCGCTGAAGCTCGACATTCCGATGATGGAAGGCATCATCCAGATGTCGTCGGCTGGACAGGTCGTGGTGGTGACGCCCTTCACACTGTCGGGCGCGATGGCGCCGGTGACGATCGCCGGCGCGCTGGTGCAGCAGAATGCGGAAGCGCTGGCGGGTCTCGCTTTTGCGCAGATGGTGAAAAAGGGTGCCCCGGTCGCTTATGGCGGCTTCACCTCCAATGTCGACATGAAGTCGGGCGCGCCGGCTTTCGGCACGCCGGAATATATGAAGGCGCAGATCGTCGGTGGGCAATTGGCGCGGCGCTATCAAATCCCCTACCGCACCTCGAACACCTGCGCGGCAAACGCGGTGGATGCGCAATCGGCCTATGAAAGCGTGTTCTCGCTATGGGGCGCGATCCAGGGCGGCGGCAATTTCATGATGCATGCGGCGGGCTGGCTCGAAGGCGGTTTGCGCGCGTCCTTCGAGAAGGTCATTCTCGATGTCGATCTGCTGCAGATGGTGGCTGAGTATCTGGCACCGCTGGATCTTTCCGAGGATGCCCTGGCAGTGGATGCGATCCGCGATGTCGGCCCAGGCGGCCACTTCTTCGGAACGCCCCACACGCAGTCACGCTACAAGAACGCGTTTTATTCGCCGGTTTTGTCGGACTGGCGGAACTTCGAAAGCTGGTCCGAGGCCGGCAGTCCGACGGCTTTGGAGAAGGCAAACCGCGTGTTCAAGGAGCGTCTCGCGACCTACGAACAGCCCGTCATGGACCCGGCAATTCGCGAGGAGCTCGACGCCTTCGTCGACAAGCGCCGCGCCGAGGGCGGCGCGCCGACCGACTTCTGAATCGAAACATCATCCACCTGACTCTAACTCTGATCGCACGGACGTAAATTCATGAAATCTCATGTCAAAGCGGTTGTTATCGGCGGCGGCGTCGTTGGCTGTTCGGTGCTCTACCACCTGGCCCGTGCCGGCTGGACCGATGTGATGCTGATCGAGCGCTCGGAGCTGACCTCCGGCTCATCCTGGCATGCGGCCGGCGGCTTTCATACGCTCAACGGCGATCCGAACGTCGCCAAGCTCCAGGCCTACACCGTGCAACTCTACAAGGAGCTGGAGGAGATTTCCGGCCAGTCCTGCGGCTTGCATCTGACCGGCGGCGCGATGGTAGCCGACAGCCCCGAGCGCATGGACTTCCTGCGCCTTGCCCACGCCAAGGGCCGATATCTTGGCATGGACACCGAGCTGATCACGCCGTCGGAAGTAAAGGCGATGTTCCCGCTGATGGACGAGAAGAACTTCGTCGGCGCAATGTGGGACCCGGTTGAAGGCCATCTCGACCCCTCCGGCACGACGCATGCCTATGCCAAGGCCGCGCAGAAGCTCGGCGCAGAGATCGTGCTGCGCAATCCCGTAACGGAGTTGACCCAGGATGCCGACGGCACCTGGAACGTGGTGACCGTGAACGGCACCGTGCGCTGCGAGCATGTAGTGAACTGCGGTGGTCTGTGGGCGCGCGAGGTCGGCCGCATGGTCGGCGTCGAGCTGCCACTTCTCGCCATGGAGCACATGTATCTCCTGACCGAAGACATTCCGGAGGTGATGGAGTTCAACAAGTCGACCGGCCGCGAGATGATCGGCGTGATGGACTTCAAGGGCGAGATTTATACCCGCCAGGAGCGCAACGGCGTCCTGCTCGGCACCTATGAAAAGGCCTGCAAGCCCTGGTCGCCGGTCAACACGCCATGGGACTTCGGCCATGAATTGCTGCAGCCTGACATCGACCGTATCGCGCCCTCGCTGGAAGTCGGCTTCCGCCATTTTCCGGGCATCGAAAAGGCCGGCATCAAGCAGATCATCAACGGCCCCTTCACCTTTGCGCCAGATGGCAACCCGCTGGTCGGTCCGGTGCAGGGTTTGACCAACTTCTGGTGCGCCTGCGCGGTGATGGCGGGCTTTAGCCAGGGTGGCGGCGTCGGTTTGGCGCTGTCGAACTGGATGGTCAACGGCGATCCCGGTTTCGATGTGTGGGGCATGGATGTCGCGCGCTTCGGCGAGTGGGCGACGCTGCGCTATACGAATGCGAAGGTGCGCGAAAACTACTCGCGGCGGTTCTCGATCCGCTTCCCGAACGAGGAACTTCCTGCCGCGCGACCCGCGCAAACCACGCCCCTCTATGACACGATGGTCAGCCAGAACGCGGTCATGGGCGACAGCTGGGGGCTCGAAACACCGCTTTGGTTCGCGCCTGAAGGCACCGAACCGAAAGACGACGTGTCCTATCGCCGCTCCAACGATTTCGTCCATGTCGGCAACGAAGTGCGTGCGACGCGTGAACGGGTCGGCGTCACCGAGATCGCCAACTTCGCGAAATACGAAGTGTCCGGTTCGGGCGCCCGCGCTTTCCTCGACCGGTTGATGACGAACCGCATGCCCAAGCCCGGCCGCATCGTGTTGACCCCGATGCTGAACGAGTTCGGCAAGCTGATCGGCGACTTCACGATTGCCAATATGGGCACGAAATCAGGCAGCGAGCGCTTCATGATCTGGGGCTCGGCTGCCGCGCAGAAGTACCACATGCGCTGGTTCGAGGCTCGGCTGCCGAAGGACGGGTCGGTGAGCATTCACCGCTTCGACCAGACGCTGGTGGGCCTGGCGATCGCGGGACCGAACAGCCAGGCGCTGCTCGCGAAGCTCACGGATGTCGATGTTTCATCAAGCGCCTTCCGCTTCATGGACTTCCGCGAGATGGCGGTGGGCGGTGCGCCCTGCATGGTCAACCGCATCTCCTATACCGGCGATCTCGGCTACGAGATCTGGATGCAGCCGGCCTATGAGCGGCTGGTTTATGCAGCGATTAAGCAGGCCGGCGAAGAGTTCGGCATCGTCGATTTCGGCATGCGCGCGCTCTTGTCCACGCGCTTGGAGAAGAACTTCCCGACCTGGTATCGCGAGCTGCGCCCGATCTACGGCCCTTTTGAGGGCGGCATGGATCGCTTCATCAAGCTGGAGAAGAATGACTTCATCGGGCGGGAAGCCGCGGCCAAGGAGTTCGCGGACGGCCCGAAGCTGCGCAGGGTATCGATGATCGTCGATGCTGTGGATGCCGACGTGATGGGCGACGAGCCGATCTGGGCAAAGATCGGCGACACCGATTACGGCACGGTCGACAAGCCGCACGGCTACGGCGCGCCGCGCTTCGACAGCACGGGTGCAGCCATTCAGGCCACCGTTAAGTCGCCCTCGCCTGAAACGGATGGCGATGCGTCGGCGGTGCTGGGCCTGCGGGATGGTGACTGGCGCGTGGTGGGCTGGGTGACGTCGGGCGGCTATGCCCACTACGTCGAAAAGTCCTTGGCGCAGGGCTATGTGCCGGCAGCACTTGCGGACGATGAAAGCGAAGGCCTGTTCGAAGTCGAGATCTTAGGCAAGCGCTGCAAGGCGCGCATCAACGTCGAGCCGCTGTTCGATCCGACCGGCGAAAAGATGCGCGGCTGAGGCAGCACTTTCGTTCCACAAAGAAAAGGCGAGAGCCCGATGGTCTCGCCTTTTTTGTTGGGGTCAGTGCATCTGCTCAGGTTCGTTGTAGCCGCGCTCGGTTGCGTCTTTCTGCGCAACGCGCTCGGTTGGCGTCAGGCGGCGGCGGCGGATCAGGGCATAGGCAATGACGATGATGAGAATGAGCGGGCCAAGCACGGTTGCCAGGCTCCAAACGGATGAAAAGTCCATGACTATCTCCATGCGGGTTCTTGCCTAGGCAACCCGCGGAGCTCCGGGAAGTTCCGCAGCGAACATGCCGGCTTCCGCAATGGCCGCGCGCACCGTCGCTTCGTAGTGAGCCAAGGCCGACGACATGATGAAGGGCTGGCCTGTGCGCTTGGCCGTCCAGCCGACAGGATGGAGCTTGGCAGCCGCTTCCGGCTCGAAGCGTTGGAACAGCGACCAGCTTCGGCAATCGCAGGCGCAGACATCCGCCTCGCCCCGCGCAATCGCCAGGCCGGACTCACGATGCGCCCCGCTGGCGATGGTTTCCGAGAAGAGTGCCCGGCTTTCGCCACGAGCTTGAAGATCGCGCATGGGGCTGATGAAGCCCGACAGCGAGTCTTCCGAATTGTAGATGAAGCGGCGGCCACGCAGGAGGTCAAGCGGCACAATGGCTTCGTTGCCGGAAGGTGCCTGGACTGGCGATCCCTCACCCTTTCGCATCAGATAGGCGCTGGAGTAGAGCGGCCCCGCACCACCCTCGAAGGCTGAATAATCGGATTGGCCAAGCACAATCACATGCTCGCTCAGTCCCAACTCCATCGGTCCCCAGCAGGTCTGGGCAAAGATCAGGTTGGGGTCGCGCCAAAGAGTGGCGAGGTCGACATCGCGCGTCAGCGCATCCGGGGCGTCGATGCCCTCGTGCCTAAGGAGGTCACGGACCACCTTCCATTGCGCGTCCACCTCGTGGTGAACTTCAGGCCAGTCATACATCGGGAGGGCGGCGATCAAGGACATGGGAGGCTTGTCCGCCTTTCACCGAGCTGTTGCAATGGCGGAGCCACTATTCTTTC
>NZ_DAMBUH010000148.1:0-6541 GCF_032053605.1 Tianweitania sp. | reverse complement strand
GGGTCGCATTGGCCAGACCGGGCGCGATCTTCAGGCCGGCCGATAGAACCTCATGCTCGCCGGCGGCGGTGACGCGATAATCGAAGCCGGAATTGTCTTCGCGCGTCGCGCCGATCACCACGCGGGAATCGTCGAAGGACAGCATGTAATGGCTGCCCATCGGCAGGATCACCGGCCATTTGGCGGTGGCAACGCCCGGCAGCGACAGATGCACGATCTGGCCTTTTTGCGGCTGAACGGGATGGTGGAGCCCGAGCGGCTGCAGGATGCGCGACGCCCAGGCGCCGGCCGTGACGATGATCTCGTCGGCTTCGATTACCTCGCCGCTGCTGCCGATGCAAACCGGCTTGTCATTCTTCATGGCGAGCGTGACATTGTCGCGACGGAAGGTGGCGCCGAGCGACACGGCAGCACGCAGCATGGCGGCCGCCAGCAGCCTCGCATCGACGCGTGCCGCGCCGGATATATGGATCGCCGGCATGTCTTCGCGCAGCGGCGGAAAAAGTTTGCGTGCTTCTTCCGGCGTCAGTTTGGAGATGGTGCCGGCTTCCGGCACATCCTTCGTGCGACGCAGAACGCGTTCTTCCGCGGCAAGAAACTCGGCTTCCTCCTCGGCAACCACGAGGGCGCCGACCTTGCCGTAGCCCATGCTCGTTTCGCCGCGCTCCTTCAGGCCCTCGATCAGCGTGTCGTAATAGCGCGCGCCGGCGGCATACATCTCGTACCAAACAGGCTCGTCGGCCTTGGTCGCCCAGGGACAAACGATGCCGGCACCGGCGAGCGTGGCCTTACCCTGATGTTCCTCGTCAACAATCTCGACCTCAGCGCCGAGTTGAGCCAGATGATATGCCGTGCTGGCGCCGAGCATTCCGGCGCCGATAATCAGAACGCGCATGCGCATTCCTTTCTTCTTCTGCCGCTTCGGCGCGCTACCGGCGCCGAAGCCCTGTTTGATGGATGATAGGTTTATTCGACGCTGACGCCGGACAGGCGGTTGGCGCCGAAGATTGCCGGCACGAAGCCCTTCACCGACTTGTTAACGGCGGTAATCGTGTCGGCACCGCCGAGGATCACGGCCGGCACCTCGGCGTGGAACACGTCCTGCGCCTGTTTGTAGAGCTTTTCACGCTCGGCCTGGTCGGTAATCTCGCCGGCCTTCTTCATCAGCGCGTTGAACTCGTCATTGCACCACGCACCGATATTGGACGGGCTCGGCTTGCCGGTGGAATCGCAGCCGAAATAGTTGTTCGGGATCTGGCTCGGATCGGGGAAATCATAGATGCCGCCGAACATGCCGACCTGCGCTTCGCCCTGGCGCGAACGAGTGATGTATTCCGACCATTCATAGGAGATGATCTCGGCCTTGACGCCAATCGCCGCCCAGTCCGCCTGGATGAACTCCGCGGCGCGGCGTCCATGCGGCATGTAAGGCCGCGCCACCGGAATAGCCCAGAGCTGCGTCGAGAAACCATCGGGATAGCCGGCTTCGGCGAGCAGCTTCTTGGCAAGTTCCGGATCGTAATCGTAAGCGCCGAGATCGGCCGTGCCCCAAAGTGCCGGCGGCACCAGCGAGCCCGTAACCTTGCCCTTGCCGTCATAAACGACATCCACCATCGGCTTCATGTTGATGGCATGCGCGAGGGCTTCGCGGACCTTCTTGTTCTGGAATTCCTTCTGCTTGAAGTTGAAGGTAATGAAGCCGGTGGATGCAACGGGTGTCGGTACGGCATTTAGCGTGCCGCTGTCTTCGATCTGCTTGAGATCGGTGAGGTTCGGGTAAAGCGCGATGTGGCACTCGCCCGCCAAGGCGCGCTGCAAGCGCACCGAAGCATCCGCGCTGATCGCCATCACCACAGCATCGACCTTCGGCGTGCGCGTTTCGTCGCCGATCGCGGCACCCCAGGTTTCCGGGAAGGCGGCCAGACGCACGGCCGCGTCCTGCTGATAGGCTTCCAGCCGGAACGGGCCGGTGCCGATCGGCTGGCGGTCGAACTGATCCTGCGCGCCGGCTTTGAGGAGTGTGTCAGCATATTCGGCCGAGGTGATCGCCAGCGACTGGTGCGCCATGATGCCGATGAAGGGCGCGAGCGGCGCATCCAGCGTGAAGGCGACCGTCCGGTCGTCGATCTTCTCGACCTTTTCCAGCACATCCGAAAGCTTGGTGTTGAAGGTGACAAAGGTGCCGCCGCTGACCTTGGCGTAGGGATGATCGTCGCGCATCATGCGCTCGAAGGTGAACACGACATCATCGGAATTGAGATCGCGGCTCGGCGTAAACTGGTCGTTGGCCTGCCATTTCACGCCCTGGCGCAGCTTGAACGTATAAGTCTTGCCGTCGTCCGAAACGCTCCAGCTTTCCGCCAGCGCCGGCTGGATCTCCGACGTGCCGGCCTTCACCGAAACCAGATTGTCATAGATCTGGCCGAGAACGGTCAGCGTGGTGCCATTGCTCGACAGCTGGGGGTTAAAGATCTCCGGCGCGCCTTCCAGGCACACGGACAGGTTGGCGGAATAGGCAGGCGCCGACATCAGCAGCGCGGCGGTGCAAAGGCCAAGAACGGATCGCATCGGCTAAGTTCCCTTGATCGATCCCACACTCCCAATGAGGCGCGGGTTAGTCGCATAAGGGATTTTCCGTCCTATGATTGTCAAATAGCTTGTTCTCCCATCAATATAACCAAAGCTCATATTGGTTGGGGATCACGCGCGATGAACGTAAGGCAGCTGGAAGCCTTTCAGGCCACGATCGAAACCGGCTCGGTATCGCGTGCCGCGCAGCGCCTGAATGTCAGCCAGCCGGCCGTCAGCAAGCTCCTGCGCGCCTTCTCGGAAAGCTGTGGATTTCCCTTGTTCGTGCGCAGTGGCGGCCGTTTGGTGCCCACCCAGGAAGCGCGCATGCTGGCGGGCGAAGTCGACCGCATGTTTTCCGGCACGGAGCGCGTCGCGCGCCTCGCCAAAGCCCTGAAGAACCGCGAATGGGGCGAGGTCAGCGTGGCGGCGCCTGCAGCACTCGCGACGCGCTATCTCGCTCATGCCTTGTCGCCGTTTCTGGCATCCCAGCCCGACCTGCATTTCACGCTGAAAAGCCATCATTCTCCTCGCATTGCCGAACTGGTTGCAGCGCAACAGATCGATATTGGTTTAACCGTCGTGCCGTTCGACCATCCGCAGGTCGATGCCGAACTCATCATGCGCTTCGACATGGTCTGCGTGCTGCCGGCCGGCCATCCGCTGGCGCGCAACAATGCGGTCAGCTTCGAGGATCTGCGCAGCGAGCCCTTCATTTCGCTGGCGCGCGACGATTGCTCTCTGATGACCATCGACAGTGCGTTCCGGGCGCATGGCGTGCAAAAGCGCACGACGATCGAAGTGCCGCTATCGGAAACGATCTGCGGCTTTGTCGCCAACGGTGTCGGCGTCTCCGTCGTGCCGCCGTTCGTCGGGCTCGATTATGGGGAAAGCCAGCTGGTGCGCCGGCCCTTGCTGCCCGCCACGCCCATGCAGGTCTGGATGCTCACCCCCAACACCCGCCCGCCTTCGCTGGCGGCGCAAAAGCTCGCCGACATGATCCGCCAGGCGGTCGACGCCTTTGACCAGCGTGAGGCGGGTGGTGGGGACTTTCATCAGTAAACACTCATACACCTGTCATCCGGCTGACATGCGCAGGCGCTAGCGAGCGACCTGTGTCTGTATCTGTCCGGAGAAATAACAATGCGCGGCTTGCTCGCTCTATTGACTGCAACGACCTGCCTGGCAACCGCCATGGTCGCCAGCGCCACCACCATTTATCCTCTCGATCGCGCAACGATCCTTTCCGGCTCGCCGTTCGACATGAAGGTCGAGTTCGACGGCGTGATTGCTGAAGGCGATGTGACGGTCAAGATCAACGGCAAGCCGGCCAAGGACGTGCTCGGCGGCGAGATCGCGTTCATCGAAAAGGAAGCCGATGCCGATGCGTCCGCGATCCGCTTTAAGGGCGTGACCATCGCCGAGGCCGGCTCCTATGAGATTGTGGCCAAGGCCGGCGACGAGACCAAGACCGTCACCTGGGACGTTTACGGCACGGCCGAGACCCCGAAGGCTAAGAACGTCATCTTCCTCGTCGGCGACGGCCTGTCGGTTGCCCATCGCACCGCTGCCCGCATAATGTCGCGCGGCATGACCGAGGGCAAGGCAAACGCTCGTCTTGCCATGGACGACCTCGATCGGATGGCTTTTATCGGAACGTCTTCCACCGAAGCCATCGCCACCGACAGCGCCAACACGATGTCGGCCTACATGACCGGTCATAAAACGGCCGTGAACGCGATCGGCGTTTATGCCGACCGCACGAAGGATTCCATGGATGACCCGAAGGTCGAGACCATGGCCGAGGCGCTGCGCCGCCAGACAAACAAGGCGATCGGCATCGTCACGACATCGGAACTGCAGGACGCGACCCCGGCAGCCGTGGCGTCCCACACCCGCAAGCGTGGTGACAAGGCCGAAATCAACCAGATGATGTTCGACGTAAAGCCCGACGTCATCCTTGGAGGCGGTTCCGCCTACTTCCTGCCGCAGGCCACGCCGGGCTCGAAGCGCAAGGACGACAAGGACTTCGTCAAGATGTACCAGGACGCCGGTTATACGCTGGCGACCAACAAGGAAGAGCTCGAAAAGGCTACCGGCACCAATACCGGCAAGATCCTGGGACTGTTCCACACCGGCAACATGGATTCCACGCTCGACCGCGAGTTCCTGAAGAAAGGGACTGTCGGCAAGTTCCCGAACCAGCCAGGCCTGGACGAGATGACCAAGGTCGCGATCGACCAGCTATCGAAGAACCAGGACGGCTTCTTCCTGATGGTGGAAGGCGCCAACATCGACAAGATGTCTCATCCGCTGGATTGGGATCGCGCCGTGATGGACACGATCGAGTTCGACAAGGCCATTGGTGTCGCCATGGAGTTCGCCAAGACCAATCCGGACACGATGATCGTCGTAACCGGCGATCACACACATGGCGTTTCCCTCATCGGCACGGTGGATGACGAAAAGGAAGGCACGGACATGCGCGAAAAGGTCGGCACCTATGCGGCTGCCGGCTTCCCGAACTACACCGACGAGAACGGCGACGGCTACCCGGACAAGATTGACGTGTCGCGCCGCCTGTTCCTTTCCGCCAATAACGGCCCGGACCACTACGAAACCTTCCGTCCGAAGCTCGACGGCCCGTTCGTTCCGGCGATCCAGAACGAGCAGAAGCAGTATATCGCCAACGAGCAGTACAAGGATGTTCCGGGCGCCGTTCTCGTGCAGGGCAACATCCCGCGCGACGGCGACACCGGCGTTCATGCAGTGGACGACGTCGTCCTGCAGTCGACCGGCCCGGGCTCGGAAGGTTTCAAGGGCTATCTGGAACAGAGCGACGTGTACCGCGTGCTGGCCGACGCCTTTGCCCTGGGCACCAAGCAGGCCAAGTAAGAACGGTCTAAGCTGACCCAAGCGGGAGCCCGGGCGATAGGTCCGGGTTCCCTTCGCCTTTTCCGACTGACACCGGGGTCATGCCATGACCATGGACGCTTCTTCCTTCCTCCGCATCAGCCGCCGTCACGCGCTCGGGCTCATCGGGGGCGCTGCCTTGATGCTGCCGGCGCGACAGGCGCTCGCGGCTCCATCGAGCCTCACCTTCGACGAGATGTATGGCTCGGTGGGCGTGCTCGGCCTCACCTTTTCCGACAAGCTGAAGAGGCTTCAGGACAAGCCGGTTTCCATGCAGGGTTTCATGGCGCCGCCGCTGAAGGCTGAAGCCAACTTCTTCGTTCTGACCGAAATTCCGATGGCGCTTTGTCCGTTCTGCTCGTCGGATGCGGACTGGCCGGACAACATCGTCGTGGTTTATCTGAAGGAAGCCCAGACCTTTGAGCAGGCCAACGCCACGATCGAGGTGTCCGGCAAGCTGGAAGTCGGCTCCTGGACCGATCCCGACACCGGCTTCGTCAGCCTTGTGCGCATCGTCGACGCCGCCTTCGAGACGGTCTGAGCCATGCTGCCGCTTGTTGTTGAAGCGCTCGACGTGCGCTTTCCCGGTCTCGCTCTGCCTGCCCTGGACATTCCCACCCTCCAGCTCAAGGCAGGTGAACGCGTTGCGCTGACCGGCCCATCGGGCTCGGGCAAGACGACCCTCATCAACATCCTGACCGGCCTTGAGCGCGTGCCGCATAACCGTGCCGCGCAGGCCTCGGTGCGTTGGGGCGACACGGACCTCGCCACTTTATCCGAGCGCCGCAGCGATCAATGGCGCGCCGCCAATGTCGGCCTCGTGATGCAGGACTTCCATCTTTTTCCCGGCCTGTCGGCGCTGGAAAACGTGCTTCTGCCGCAGCGCCTGGCCCATCTGAGATTGCCGGCCGGAATGCATGACGCTGCCTTGCGCCTGTTGAGCCAGGTCGGAATCGAACGGCTCGATCAGGCTGTCGAAACCCTGTCGCGCGGGCAGATGCAGCGTGTCGCCGTGGCGCGAGCGCTGCTTGGCCGCCCGGGCCTGATCGTGGCCGACGAG
>NZ_DAMBUH010000147.1:6339-6584 GCF_032053605.1 Tianweitania sp. | reverse complement strand
AAGATCGATACTCATTGGTAAGCAGTTGTTACCAGTGACGTCACGATCTGGCAAATTGTTGCGCCGCCTGGCCCGGTCTACCTCCTGTGCTCACCGAACAGGAGACCACCATGAACAGTTCAAACCTTGCGGACAAAACCATCCTCATCACCGGCGCATCTAGCGGCATCGGTGCCGGCATTGCGCGGGAACTCGCGGCAGCAGGTGCAACGCTCGTTCTTGGCGCACGCCGCACCGATCGGCTT
>NZ_DAMBUH010000147.1:0-6274 GCF_032053605.1 Tianweitania sp. | reverse complement strand
GAAGAGCTGCGTGCGACCGGCGCCAAGGTGCTGACCCAACGGCTTGACGTCACCAGCCGTGCGGACGTGGAAGCCTTTGCCAAGGCGGCGCGCGACGCGTTCGGGTCGATCGACGCCATCGTCAACAATGCCGGCGTGATGCCGCTTTCGCTCATGGCCTCGCTCAAGGTGGAGGAATGGGACCGCATGGTGGATGTGAACATCAAGGGCGTGCTTTACGGCATCGCCGCTGTCTTGCCGGAGATGACGGCGCGGCACGCAGGACACATCATCAACATCGCCTCGGTGGGCGCGCTTTCGGTGTCGCCGACGGCTGCGGTTTATTGCGCCACCAAATTTGCGGTGCGGGCGATTTCCGACGGGCTGCGCCAGGAAACGCAGGACATCCGCGTCACCTGCATCCATCCCGGCGTGGTGGAAAGCGAGTTGGCCGACACCATCACCGATCCCGTTGCGGCGGAAGCCATGAAGACCTGGCGCTCCGTGGCGCTTTCTCCTGACGCCATCGGCCGTGCCGTGCGCTTTGCTCTGGAACAGCCTGATGACGTCGACGTAAGCGAAATCGTCGTGCGCCCGACGCGCTCGCCGTATTGAGGGGAGACTACACGATGTCTGATCATCCTTATGTCGGCCTATGGGTCACGGCGGACGGCCTCATCCGCCACGAACTCCTTGTAGACAATCGCTACGACGAAGCGCGCGGGCCACGCGAAAGTGCCTATCAAGGCCGCTACGAAGTTCGCGGCACGCATATCGACTATTGGGACGACACCGGCTTCACGGCCGATGGCGACTTCGCCGATATGAACACGCTCCACCATGCGGGCATGGTGCTGCACCGGCAGCGGTGAGCGGATCACTTGGCATGAGAGCCTAGCGTCCAGCGTCGACAACAGGCTCCGCCGCGATTAAGTGCAGGGGATCATAAATGCCGCGGCCCCGCGGCATTTGCTGCCTGTCATTTGACCGTCAAACACGGCGGTCATAGCTGGCACCTTCTCCCGAAGCCGGATGGATCGGTTCTTGACGACACTTCGCCTCGATGGCCTGACGCGCATTTTTGGAACGACCCGCGCGGTCGATCATGTTTCGATGACGCTCGCGCCCGGCTCGTTCACGGCCCTGCTTGGCCCCTCGGGTTGCGGCAAGACGACCTTGTTGCGGCTGATTGCCGGGTTTGAAGTGCCCGATGATGGCTCGATCGCTTTCGATGGACGGGTGATCGCCGACGCCAAGACGACCGTGCCGCCCGAACAGCGCGGCATCGGCATCGTGTTTCAGTCCTATGCGCTATGGCCGCATATGGATGTGGCCGGCAACGTTTCCTATCCCTTGAAGACGCAGCGGGTTGATCGCACGACCGTTTCCCGGCGCGTGGCCGAGGTGCTCGATATTGTCGGGCTCGGCGGGTATGAAAGCCGGCGCATCGATGAGCTTTCGGGCGGTCAACGTCAGCGTGTGGCGCTGGCTCGCTGTTTGATCGCCAATTCCGGCATCATCCTGTTCGACGAGCCGCTCGCCAATCTCGACATGCATCTGCGCGCGACTATGGTGGACGTGTTTCGCGACATTCATCAGCGCACCGGCGCAACGATCGTTTATGTCACGCATGACCAGGCCGAAGCGCTGGCCATGGCGGATCGCGTCGCGGTGCTGGAGAAAGGCCGCGTGTTGCAGTTTGCTGCGCCGACCGGCGTTTATCATCAGCCGGCCGATGTCGCTGTGGCGCGCTTTGTCGGCCGGGGTGCGATCGTGCCGACTTTCGCTTGGGACAGCGATCAGAACCAAAGCCGCGTCCAGATCGGCGGCCACACGGTCGTTGCCAGATCAAGCGGCACGCCGGTCGGGGCCGTGAATGTCCTGCTGCGGCCCGAAGGACTGGCGCTTGCCGACGACGGCGTGCCGGGCACGGTTCTGTCCTCGACCTATCGCGGGCCGGTCCATGAGCTCAGGATCAAGCTTGCCAAGGACAGCGGCGAGGTTACCGTGGATCATCGCACTGCGGTGTCACCGGGAACGGCGGTGAAGATCGCCGTTCATGACGCCTGGATCATCCCGGCGGCGAAAGGTTAGCGCCAGGGCAGAACGCCGGCCGGCAGACGCTTGGCGAAGCGGTCGAGCGCAACCAGCATGGCCACGACCATGACGATGCTGGCGACAGCAATGGCTGCCGCATGCGTGCCTAAACCCGCTTCTTCCAGGCTGAACAGCACCACGCCCAGTGTTTCATTGCCGCTCGACCATAACAGGGCCGAGACCGTCAGTTCGTTGAAGGCGCTCATGAAGACGAGCAGCGCGCCGGCAACGGCTGCGGGCGCAACCAGCGGCACGACAATGGTGATGAGCCTTCGGAGCGATCCCGCACCCGCACTCGCCGCGGCTTCGGTGAGATCGGCGGGGATCTGGGCGACGGCGGTGGTAACCGGCTTCAGCGCCAGGGTGAAGAAGCGCATGAGATAAGCGATGAGGATGATCGCCGCCGTCGCATACAGGCTGCCGATCAGCGGCAGCGGGCGCAGGAAAAGCAGGATGCAGGCGATGGCCAGCACGATGCCCGGAACGGCATAAGGCAGGTCGATCGCGCCTTGCAGCAGACGCTGTTTTCGCCGGCTGAAACGCTCCATCACAAGAGCAACCGGAATGACGCCAAGCGCCAGCAGAAGGGCGGCTGCGCCCGAGAGCAGAATCGAGTTGCGGAAGGCGCGCATGGTGGATGCCTGCCGCGTCAGCACTTCCGCGAAGTTGGCGAGCGTTGCGGTTTCAGCCGTCAGCGGCACACCGAAGGCCGGCACGAGCGCGGTGGTTATGAGCGCCAGCATGGGCAGTACAAGGATGGAGGCGATCACCAGCCAAGCGATGACTGCGGTTGCGATGCGCCAATGCCCCAGCGCGAAACGCGCCGGCTTGCCGCCCGCATAACGGGCCGCACGATGGCGCGATGCCAGCGTCTGCAAGGCGACGCCGGCCAGAGCCAAAGCTGCGATCAGAACCGACAGGCTGGCCATCTGCGGCAGCACGCCGGGTCCGAAGCTCGCCATCTGCTGGTAGATCAGGGTCGGCAGGGTCAGGTAATTCACAGGCATGCCGAGCAGTGCCGGGATACCGAAATTGCCCACTCCGGATACGAAGGCCAAGGCAGCGGCAGCCAGCAGATATGGCCGCATCAGGGGCAGAACGATGGTCAGCAACACGCGCAGCTGTGTTGCACCCGATGCACGGCCCGCTTCAACGAGATCGCCGGGGATGCGCGACAGGCCGGCGCGCAGCGTCACGAATACGATCGGCGCATGCTGCACGCCGTACAGCAGGATGATGCCGTTGCGGCCAAGAATCGGGTTCGGCGTGCCGGGTGCGGGCGCTAGGCCCAGCATGCCGAGCAGCGTCGATGACGGGCCGAACAGATGCAGCCAGGATAAAGCCGTCACCTGCGGCGCGATCATCAAGGGCAGAAGAAGCAGGAAGCCGAGGATCTTTCGGCCGGGCATGTCGGTCAGCGCGATGGCTATCGCAAACGGTGCGCCGATCACCATGGCGGCAACGGCGCCGAAGAAGGCGGTGTCGAGCGTGCGCCACAAAGCGCGTTGCGTTGCGGTCTTGGTCAGGCGCTCCCAGAATGCGGTGAGATCGATTTCGCCGCCGGGGGCAAGGGCCGCCACAAGCAGCCGCCCCATCGGCAGGATGCTGAGCACGCCAACCACGAGCAGCACAAGCACGACCGGCGCCCAGCCGCCGAGGCGCGACCATGCAGACAAGCCGGACGAGCGCTGCGATGAGGTGGGGAGAGAGGCTTCGGACAGTGTCGGGTTCCGCTTACTGGCCCATCACGTCGCTGAACTTTTCTTTGTTCGCAATGTCGTCCTTGAGGGCGGCAGCGGCGTCGTAATTCAGCACCTTGATCGACGCGCGGTCCGGATAACCGGCCGGCAGACCGGCATCGGCGCGGGCTGGGATATAGCCTTGGCTCACGGCGAGCTTCTGGCCTTCTTCCGACAGCATGAAGTCGACGAAGGCCTTGGCGGCTTCCGGGTTCTTGGCGGTGGACAGGATCGCCACCGGCTCGGTGACGGCCGACACGCCTTCGGCGGGGAAGACGAACTCGACCGGAGCGCCCTTGGCCTTTTCGCGGATCGGCATGTAGTCGACGATCATGCCGTAGAGCTTGTCGCCGCCCGACACGGATTTCAGCACGTCGCCATTGCCGCCGGCTGCCTGCGCGCCGTTTTCGGCCAGCGCGGAATAGAAGTCCCAGCCGGACTTCAGATTGCCGGTGAGCGTGACGGTGTGGATCATGGCCGCACCCGAGGTGAGCGGGCTCGGCATCACGACCTGACCCTTGGCTTCCGGCTTGGTGAGGTCTTCCCAGCTGGTCGGCTTCATCGGCGCGTTGGTGTTATAAACAATGCCGGTGGTGATCAGCTTGGTCGAGAAATAGGTCTTGTCCTTATCGACCAAGGAGGCGTCGATGCCGTCGGTCTTGGCATCCGGATAGGCCATCAAACGGCCCTCGCCTTTCAAGCCTTCCATCGTGACGACATCGGCGATCAAGAGCAGGTCGGGCTGCGGCTGGCCGGCTTCGATCTCGGCGCGCAGCTTGGCGAGGATCTTCGGCGTGCCATCACGCACCCACTCCACTTCAACGCCGGGATTGGCAGCCTTGAAGGCATCGACTGTCGCTTGCGCATCCGTATTCGGCTGGCTGGTGTAAAGCACGAGCTTGCCGTCGGCGGCGAAGGCGGGCAGCGCTGCGGCGGCAAGGAGAGCGGTGGCAAGAAGCAGACGCATCGATGGAATCCATTCAATGAAATGATGGCGGCTCGACCATACAGAAGCCGGATAGGTTCTCCTATCGCGGCTTCAACACGATTTCATGACAGATAGGGCGGAATATTCTGCCGGCTAAAAGCCGACCTTCAACGCGCCGCCAACGGTGTGCATTTGATCATCGTTGGAAAAGCTGCCGCGGTAGAACACGGCGGCGTCGAGTTGCTGGCGGAAGGCAAGGTCTAGGCGAGCTTCCACCGTGCCGGTGTTCTCGCCGCTGTTGCTGCCATAAACGGTGAACGGCATGCCGCCAGCATAGGAATGGGTGCTGGATGGCGTATCGCCGCTCAGGCGGCGGCTGTAAGCGGCATAAAGGCTCGGCTTGACGATCAGGTCGGTGTTCAGCTGCCAGGCGCGGCTGATGCGCAGGCCGATATCGGCATCGGTGCGGTCATAGTCGGAGCCGGATGAAACGAGGTTGGCGGCACCGGCGCCGGTCTCCGAGAAGCTGCCGCCCTGCGCGGTGGTCCAGGAGACGCCGGCGAAGGGCTCGACATCAACACCGCCGAGGTCCGCTGAATAGGCGATTTCGGCGAAGGCGCCGCTTGTCCAGCTGGAAGTATCACTGCGGGCCGTGCCGGACAGGTCGCCGACAGCCGTGAAGCGTTGCAGGTCGATGTCGTGGCTGGTGTAATCGGCACCGCCCGACAGACGCCAGGGACCGTGTCGCCAATCGCCGTAAGCGGTGATGCCGATGCTGTTTATGTCGCCGGAACTGACGCGGGCACGATTGTCGAAGTCGGTTCGGCCGTAGTGACCGGCCAAGCCCAAGCGCACATCGTTATACGGCTCAAAGTCGATGCCGGCGGACAGCCAAGGGCCCCGGGCGCGGGCATCCGCGGCGTTGCCATCGCCCGAAAGATCGTTGTCGACATAGCCACTTTCGCCCCACACGCCGGTGCCCTCGGCCTGCGCGAGATGGCTGCGCACCGCCCAGCGGCTGTTGCGCTGAACACCGGCAATCACGTCCAGCACCTGCGCATGCGCTTCGCCGGACAAGAGATCGAAAGCGGTGAGCGCCTGGTCGCGGGTGAGCGGGAGGGTGGCATCATAGAGCGCATTGCCAACGCCGCCGGCTTCGATCGCGGTTGCGGTGGCGCGCTGGTTGCGCGTTTGCGCCACATCCGGGAAGGCGATGGCGTTGCGTTCGAGGCGCAAGGTGAGATCGGACGCGCCATACAGCACGCTGGGGTCGAGGAAGGCGAAGCTGGCGGAGATGCTGTCGAAGCTGCCGCTGACCGTGCCACCCGCCGCAAGGAAGCGGTAATTGCCGGCTGCCGCGCGATTCTGGCTGGTGAGTTGCAGTTCGCCATTGACGAAAACATCGCCGCCGACATTCACGAGGCCGGAACGCGCGCCGTCCAGTTCCACGGCAAAGATCGCGCCGGGATCGAGCGTCAGATCGCCGGCGACCGTGAAGGGGCCGGCGGCCTGCGCCACCAGCGTGCCGGCC
>NZ_DAMBUH010000146.1:496-6596 GCF_032053605.1 Tianweitania sp. | reverse complement strand
CATCACCGCGCCCGAAGACGGCCGTCTCGGCGAAGTCGGCGCGCGGCTCGGCCAGTATGTTTCGGCCGGCACCCAGCTCGTTGCGGTCGTGCCCGCGCGCAAATGGGTCGTCGCCAACTTCAAGGAAACCCAGCTTGCCGGCATGAAGCTCGGCCAGACCGTGCGCATGACGGGGGATGCCCTCCACCACGCCCCGCTCACCGGCCGCATCGAGCGCTTCGCGCCGGCGACGGGCTCCGAATTCAGCGTCCTGCGCCCCGACAACGCCACCGGCAACTTCACCAAAGTCGCCCAACGCCTCCCCGTCCGCATCGCCCTCGACCCCGACCAGCCCCTCACCGAAAACCTCGCGCCGGGCATGTCGGTGGTGGTGACGATCGACAAGACGGCGGATGCGACGGAAACGGCAGCGGTGCAGTGAGGGCGGGGCGGCGGAGAGCATTATCTCCCCACCTGAGGGGGGTAAGGAACGATCTGCATAGCAGATGAAAAGCCAACGATTTGGCTTTTCAAGCGACGAACGCCCGGCAGGGCAGAGGGGGGCGCTGTCCCGCCAAGTCGTCCGCTTCTACGCTGCTTCGCGTTCCAACGCGCCTTGATAGCTTGCATATACGTCTTCGCTGAGCTTAACGACGCGCCCAAAGCGTTCCAGCGTCATCAGCGCCCGCGTTACATGCGGCTCGATCCGCTTGCCTCCGCTCTTGAACTGCCGCGCGATTGCCGCTGGATCCATAGGAACATGCTTGCCTTCCAACAAGCGCAGAACAGCGACGGCGCGATCTTCTCGATCTTTCGGGAAAGCTGGCTTGCCTGCATCAACAGCAACGACGTTGCTCGCTAGTTCCAGATCACCACTCTTGGCAACAACATCTTTGGCAAAGCGCGGGATCTGGTAATCGGGCCGCAGCCAGCGCACATGCCTTGCCGCTTCCTCTCGCGCCCGCTCGGCGTTCAGCGCCACCAGCCTTTCGAGGATTTGCTCATCTGTTAGATCAACGGGCCAGCCGTAGGCTTCCGCCGTCAGCCTGTCGATTTCCTCATGCAATTCCTTGATTATGAGAACGAGCCCACGCGTTTTCACGTCCTCCTCCTTCTCACTCAGTATCCCACCCGCTTTCAGGTTTTCTAGCACATTGTAGAGGCCGGTGAGCGTGAAGTCGGGATGTTCCGCTAGCACACGCTTGCGCAGCGTATCCAACTCTTCGCCGTACGAACGTAGTTGGAGGCTCAGGGAGGTAGTCAGTTCTGGGAAGGGAAAGGGATCGAAGTAGCGCGATTTTGTGTAAATTGGCCTATCTTCCAGTAACCCCTCCGTTGCGGAAACCCAAGTCTTGTGTGTTCTCGAAGATAGGATGGCCAACAAAGCTGCATCATCAAGAGCAAAGCACACTAGGCGGTTATCAGGTAATATGGAGGCATCCAGAAACTGAAAAACTCGGTGCTTAGCTGTTTCAACAGTAGCAATATAGCGAGGAAGCTCTTTAAGTGCTGGCCGAAAATCCTTGCGGGGTTCCCCAAAAATCCACCAATTCTGCTTATATGATGCTCGGTTGTTCCACTCTCGACCGAGCTTGCGACCGCTCTTATCTGTGTTCGGCCTCCCCGCGGAGTCAAGGTCGAAGCGAACACGTGTCGTTAGGTGTTGGTAAATTTCGGGGAACTCTTCACGGACCAAGTTTCTCTCGAGTCCAAATAGGTCGATAACAAGAGAATTTCGGGGCCTAGCCGTTAAGTCTCGGCCGTTGCAGTACTCGCGAATGTAGTTTTTCAACCCTTTCCGTCGGCCCAATCCCAAAGCTTTGGCTTCCGCCTTAGAGATGATGAAGCCGTTGCCCATTAGTTGAACGCCGCGTGATGCTAGGCCTGCGGCCGCGGCGAGTGGCCTGGCATTGACGGGAGTGATGCCAACCGAAAGATCTGAATTGATGATGCCTTTCTGATGCAAAAAGGAAATTGTCGGCTCATCTGTCTCCAACCCAGTCTCTCTTACTACCTCGTATAGCGCTCCTTCCTGCTTGCCCGGCTCGGCAACCGTCATCGCAATCCGGACAGCCGCACTATCTTTCGTTGCTTTCGTCCAAGGATGATCAGGTACTGCAAAAATTAGACTGATCGGCTTCTTTGCATTTAAGTGCCGCTCAACGACCCGGCGCTGAAAGACTTGGCTGAGCGAATTAGTCGTCACAAATCCAAAGCGCCTCAACGGCGTGTCCTTGCGTGTTAGCAGTTCCGCTGCGCGATCCCACCAATACATGACGAAATCCGCGCTTTCGTTCATCTGCTTGTGCACCCGCCACAAGGTTTCCGCATAGCCTGAGCCCAGGCGGGAGCGCACATCCTTGCCGCCGATGAATGGCGGATTGCCGACGATGAACTCGGCATCAGGCCAATCTGGCCGACGTGCATTGGGGAGGATCTCGACACGCTTCCCGTTTTCCTCGGTGACGGTCGTCACAGGATAGCTATCCCAAGTCAGCACTGCGTCAAAGGGCTCGCGCCGCCCGAGGTTGATATTCTTAAAGGCCCGCAAGATCGGTTCGGCTGGATGGGCCGTGCTGTTGCGATAGTGCTGCTGAAGATACCCGATCCACACAACCAGTTCGGCAATCGCTGCCGCACGCGGGTTCAACTCCAGCCCAAGAAACTGATGCGGGTCGACCGTTTCTCGCTCAAGCCCTAGATTGCCGGATACGCCCAACCGGGCCAAAGCCTCCAGCACATCGCCTTCGAGCTTCTTCATCAACTCTAGGCTGACATACAAAAAGTTTCCGGTGCCGCAGGCCGGATCGAGGACGCGGGTTGTGCAAAGCTGGTGATGGAAAGCCTTGACGATTTTGGCGGCTTTTTTCTCGTCGCCTTCATCCGCGGCCGTTTCAGCGCGGGTTAGCGCGATTTCCCAATCTGCACGGAGCGGTTCCATGACGGTGACTTCTACCAGTCGCTGAACATAGGCCCGCGGCGTATAATGCGCCCCGAGCTTGCGTCGTAGGCTCGTTTCCAGTGCCTGTTCCAGCAGCGTACCAAAGATCGCTGGATCGACTTCTGTCCATTTATGCTTGGCGGCTGCGAGCAGTTCGCCAATCTCTTCGCATCCAAGCGGGAACACCTTGGCATCCCTAAACAGGTTGCCGTTGAAGTGCCTGACTGTCTCGCGAAACGCAGAATAGAAGCGTTGACCTTCCCGAGGCTCGTCCATCTTCTGCCACAGCTCTTCAAGAAGTGGGACGAAGGCTTTGGGGCTTGTCACGCAGTCCTTTAAGAGATCAGTGAACTTACCTCTTGGCAGAAGATCGACATCTTCCGCGAACATCGTGAACAGGCAGCGCATTAGGAATTGGGCGACATCTTCCGGATCATGCCCTTGTGCTTCCAACGCCTTGCTCACCTCGGCCAGGCGCTTAGCGATTTGCCGTGTGACCCTTGCTGACTCTCGGGTCGGATCTAGGCTTGTTGGATCCGTCCAGATCTTGGCGAGTTGTTCACGTACCTTGGGGTCGCGCAAATCCTCAAGGTGGATGCGGAAGCGGTTGCGATCTGGAAACTGGCTGTAAGCGCGTCCTGTGCCGGAAAAATCCGCGTAGAGTTCCAGAACATGGCCAACATCGCAGGTGATAAGAAACGGCGGAGCCGGGTGGTCGGCGTCAAGCAGGAAGACATAGCGTTCGGCTTGCTTGCGTGCCTGCTGCATCATCACGTCCCAGCCACGCAGGGCGTTGCGTCGCCCGAGAACAACCGTCTCTTCGCCGGCGCGGCCGGTCGGCTTCTCTTCACCGCCGACCCAGCGCGACTGTTTGGCTTCGAGGATGAAGCAACCCTTCTTGTAGAGGTCGATCCTCAGCGACGAGACAATCTGATCGCTTTCACGTCGCCGCACGGCACGTTCAAAGACATAGTCATTGTGCCTGCGCTCTGCGCCTGCAACGTCCGGTCGAGCAACGCCGATGACCTCGCAAAGCTCTGACAAGAACATCTGGTAGTTTGCGCGCTCGGCCCCACCCTCCCGCGCTGTCCAGCGCTGGATAAACGCTTCGATGTTCATGATGCCCCCGCTACTTGAACATCAGGAGCTTGATAGGAGAAACTCTAACGGACCCTTTCCCCACCATGATATGGAGAGTTGATCTTTAGTAGACTTAAGTCTAACTCACCAATAAACCACCCGCATCCTCTGCCTCACACGCTGTTTCCCCACCACAAACCCCGCATCCCGAAACTTCGGCGCGGAAAACTTCGGCACGGCGTTGTTCGACACGGCGATGCCTTCCTTAGGGATACCAACGAAGTTGGTGTCGAGCTTGCCGTTGTCGTTTTCGTCGTGGATCACGGCCACCGCATAGGTGCCGGCGGGCAGGTTGGGGAAGGTGATGGGCTGGCGCGCCTGGGCGGCGGGGATCACGCGCTGCGTGCCCGCTTTATTGCAGCCGGGAAAGCCGGCGGGGTCGGCGGTGACGCAGAGCGCCAGACTGCCCTGATTGTTGCGCAGACCGGAAACCTCGACAACGAGGTCGCCCGCCTGCGCGGCCGTCACGGGAAGAAGCAGGGCGAGGCCCAAGGCGGATCGTTTCATGGAACGGTATCTTTCGGGCAAAAACTTCGGATAAACCGAAGCTGCCCGTTTGCGCCGCCGTTCACAACTGACAGGTCCTGAAAGGGCGAGGGCGCCTAGAGCAATTCCAGCAAAAGTGCGGAGCGGTTTTGCGTTCGGGATTGCGTCTAAACAAAAGAGCTAGAGCAATTCCAGCAAAAGTGCGGAGCGGTTTTGCGTCCGGAAATTGCGTCCGGAAAGGCTCTAACCCTCTTCCTCCATCGCCAGCCCGTGCAGCGTTTCCAGAAGGCGGTCGGCCGTCATGCGCGAGGGGTCGAAGCCGCTGGTTTGCGCGATCCCGCCGAAACGATCGGCATCGGCCGGCTTGGCGCCGACATAGCCCATCGACCAGTTCGGGAATGCGCGCGTCGTCGTGGTCTCGAAGGCCAGCAGCGTCACGTCGGAATGGCGGTCATCGCGCTGGATGCGCTCGAACGTGGCTTCCACCGCGCGGCGCGGGCCTTCCAGCACCTGGCCGAAGCAGCCGGTGTTGAAAAGCAGCGCGCCGGTGACGTCGGCTTGTGTATTGTTGCGCTGGCTCACGGCGAGAATCTGGTCGATCACCGCGTCAAGCGCGTCGGCCCCGCCTTCAACCTCGTTGCGGCTGTAATAAACCAGCCGGTGCAGGATTTCGGTCTCGCTCATAGGCCTTCCTCCTCGATGATTTCAACAACCCTGCGCGGTTGGGTAAGCAAAGCGCTCGCGTCCGCTGCCGCCATCGGCCGTCCCGTGAAATAGCCCTGCACATGGGTGCAGCCTTCAAGGCGGATCGCGGCCAGCTGTTCTTCGGTTTCCACGCCCTCGGCGGTGGTTTTCATGCCAAGGCTCGCGCCAAGCGCTGCCACCGCGCGCACGATCGCGCCCGCTTCCGGGTTCTCGCCCATGCCGCGCACGAAGCTCTGGTCGATCTTGAGCCGGTCGAACGGGAATTTCTGGAGATAGGCCAGCGACGAATAGCCGGTGCCGAAGTCGTCCATCGAAACCCGCACGCCCACATCGCGCAGCCGGTTCAACAGCGCGATCACCGCATCGGTATCTTCGATCAGCGCGTTTTCGGTGATTTCCAGCTCCAGCCGCTCGGGCGCCAGGCCGGAATTGGCCAGCGCCGACAGCACCGTCTGCGCCAGCGTCGGCGAGCGAAACTGCAGCGGCGACAGGTTCACGCCAACCGAAATCGGCTCCGGCCACGATGCGGCATCGCGGCACGCCGTGCGCAACACCCATTCGCCGATCGCCACGATCAGCCCCGTTTCTTCGGCCACCGGAATGAATTCGGCCGGTGAAACCAGCCCGCGCGCGGCATTGCGCCAGCGCAGCAGGGCCTCGAAGCCGACCACGTCCTGCGTCGCAAGATCGACCTGCGGCTGGTACGCCAGCTCGAACTCCTTCAAGGCGAGCGCGCGGCGCAGGTCGAGCTCGATCGCGCGCCGCGCCTGCATCTGCTCGTCCATTTCCTGCTCAAAGAACCGGAACCGCCCGCGCCCTTCCGCCTTGGAGCGATACAGCGCAAGATCC
>NZ_DAMBUH010000146.1:0-376 GCF_032053605.1 Tianweitania sp. | reverse complement strand
GCTGGCTGAACTGGCCGGGCTTCAGGATGGTGAACTCGTCGCCGCCCAGCCGCGCCACCACATCGCCATCGCCCGCAACCGTCCCCAGCCGCTCCGCCACTTTCCGCAACAGCGTATCGCCGATCGGATGGCCGAGCGTGTCGTTGACGGACTTGAAGCGGTCGAGGTCGATGGACAGCACGGTGAGCGGCTCGTCGGCCTGCAGCAGGCGTCCGAGCGTCGCATGCAGCGTCACGCGATTGGCGAGCCCCGTCAGCGGATCGCGCCGCGCCCGTTCCGCTTCGCGCACGAAAGCGCTGACATCGGCTAGCGTAAGCGCTGCACCCCCATCGGGCAGAAGCCGCGCTTCGACATTGACGATCCGCCCGTCCGACAG
>NZ_DAMBUH010000145.1:0-6650 GCF_032053605.1 Tianweitania sp. | reverse complement strand
TTGACGATGTTGGGTTCCACGCAGGCCACCTGTTCCAGCGAGGGGAAACCGGCCGCAAAATCATCGACACCCAGCGAAAAGCCGTGCAGCCGGATGGCGGTCGCAAGCCGCACCAGCACGCTCTTTTCCAGCTTCTCGGTTTCCGCGATGCTGCAAACCAGCAGCTTGGGATCCATGCCGACTTCTTCCACGCGGGTGGAAAGAAATTCGAGTTCAGACAGGATGCGAGCCGGATCGAGCGCATGCCGCGCATCGATTGAGCAGAACAGGCTCATCCCATCGACGCCGATATTGGGATGATTGTCGATATGCAGAGCGCGGCACAGCGCTTCGAAGAACGGCACTTCGGAAGCGGCCAGCGTTTCGGCCAGAACGGCTGGCGCTACCTGCAGACCTTCGCGCAAAGGTCGAAGCCGCGCTTCCACGCCCCAGGGAGAAAGTGCGGAGGCTCCCGCCGTGAAGATCGGCTGGAAAACCGATTTCAGCCGGAAGCTGCCAAAAACTGCCGTGGCGATGCCGATTTCATCAAGAATGATCGCGTTGTCGATCCGCGCCTGGTCAATCATCGCAATACCTGTCTACGTCCGAAGGTGCGGGGTCGTCCCAGCTGAGCGGCGGTTACGCGAAGCGGCGAAGCGGCGGTCTTCGAAGACGTCCATTCGCTCGGCAGCACATGCGCCAGAGAATGGGGGATCGCGGGATCAAACCCGCGCACGATGCCCTGCCCCGAATGCATGAACCCCGTGAAATTGACGAGCGCGAGCTGCGGCCGGGCCAACAGGTAACCCTGCACCATGGGAGCACCCGCATGTTCGGCGAGTTCCATCTGCCAGGCTTCCTCGACACCCTCGATCACCGTCTTGATGCCGCATTGGCTGAACGTCGCGACCATCATCTTCAAGAGGGCCATGCCAGCACCGGAAGCCATCAGCTGGTTGATCCAGGCTGCATCGAATTTCACGATGTCGGGCTTCAGCTGTTCGACACGCCGAATGTCCGAGTCGCCTGAACCATAATCATCGATGGCAATGCGGAAGCCCTTGGCGCGCAAAGCTTCCACGAAGGCAAACAGAACCGGCTCGCAGGACGAAACCTGCTCCGTCATCTCGCAGACGATGCGCCACGGCGCGATATCAGCGACTTCGAGAACACGCATCATGTCGCGCAAGGCCATGTCGGCCAGCGCACGATCCGTGAACTGCGAAGGATCGAAATTGACGAACAGCGTGGCCGACTTATCGAGACACTTGCCTGCGTTCAACAAATGCAGTGTGCGGGTCAGCGTTTCCACCGCGAAACGGTCCTGCGACGCCACCTGGCGAAAGAACTGAGTCGGCGACACCGCGTTGCCGCCGTGGACCGGCCGAAGCAAAGCCTCGAAAGCCACAAGCGAAAGCCGGCCGTCCTGCAATGAAAAAATCGGCTGAAATGCCGATTGCAGGACATGACTGCCCCACATGGCTGTAAAAATACCATCTTCGCCCTGCGCTAAATGCGCCCGGCTGAATTTCCGCGTCATGCTCGATCCACTCGGGACACAGGGTCGACAATCCCTGAAAGATGACAGCGAAGCTTTTATCCCTCGTTAACGAGCGAAATCTTCCGCAACGTTTCCCACAAGGACATCCGTCCCTTGAACTCGCAGCTATGATGAGGTTTAGGTCGCGTCGCGGCTTTTCGTCGCCGCTTTTCCTTGAGGAGACAGTCCCATGGCTTTCCTGGCCGATGCCCTTTCCCGCGTTAAGCCTTCCGCGACCATCGCGGTCACGCAGAAAGCGCGCGACCTGAAAGCCAAGGGCCGCGACGTGATCGGCCTGGGCGCCGGCGAGCCAGATTTCGATACGCCCGACAATATCAAGAATGCGGCCATCGAAGCGATCCGCCGTGGCGAAACCAAGTACCCGCCGGTTTCGGGTATCGCACCGCTGCGCGAAGCGATCGCTGCCAAGTTCAAGCGCGAGAACAATCTGGAATATCGTGCGGAGCAGACGATCGTCGGCACCGGCGGCAAGCAGATCCTGTTCAACGCCTTCATGGCGACGCTGAACCCCGGCGACGAGGTCGTCATTCCGCGGCCCTATTGGGTCAGTTACCCGGAGATGGTGGCGATCTGTGGCGGCACCAGCGTGTTTGCCGAAACCTCGATCGACAATGGCTTCAAGCTGACGGCGGCCGAGCTGGAGAAGCGCATCACGCCAAAGACCAAGTGGCTGTTGATGAACTCGCCATCCAACCCGTCGGGTGCGGCTTACACGGAAACTGAGCTGCGCGAGATTGCCGATGTGCTGCTCAAGCATCCGCATGTCTGGACGCTGACCGACGACATGTATGAGCATCTCACCTACGGCGACTTCGTCTTCAAGACGATCGCCGAGGTCGAGCCTGCTTTGTACGAGCGCACGCTGACCATGAACGGCGTGTCCAAAGCCTATGCCATGACCGGCTGGCGCATCGGCTATGCGGCCGGGCCCGTCGCGCTCATCAAGGCAATGGACATGATCCAGGGTCAGCAGACCTCCGGCGCCTGCACCATCGCCCAGTGGGCATCGGTAGAAGCGCTGAACGGTCCGCAGGACTTCATCGCGAAAAACAAGGCGATCTTCCAGAACCGCCGCGATCTCGTCGTGTCCATGCTCAACCAGGCAAGCGGCATCTCCTGCCCGACGCCGGAAGGCGCGTTCTATGTTTATCCGTCCTGCAAGGGCGTGATCGGCAAGAGGGCGGCATCCGGCAAGGTGATCGGCTCCGACGAGGACTTCGTGTCCGAACTGCTGGAAGCCGAAGGCGTAGCGGTCGTTCACGGCTCGGCTTTCGGCCTCGGCCCGAACTTCCGCATCTCCTACGCGACCTCGGAAGCCCTCCTGGAAGAAGCCTGCATCCGCATCCAGCGCTTCACCAACGCACTGGCGTAACGCTCTTCACAGCACAAAAGAAAAAGCCCGGCTTGAGCCGGGCTTTTTGACATCATGCTCAGACCGTCGCTTTCGCGGCAGACACCGTCTGCTCGATATGCTCGACCAGCTCATCCGGCAGCTGCAACCGGCCGGCCAGCAGATCGAGGTAACCGCGTTCGGCGCGCGTTTCCGGATCGATCGTCAGGCGCGAGGCCGTGTAGATCTCGACCCTCTGCTCTTCCGTCTTGGCGGCCGCTCGGCTCCTCCCAACCGGCCCGAGATCTTCTGCCGCTCGTCCGCATCGATATGACCGTCGGCCTTCGCTGCCGCGATCATCGCGCGCACGAGAACCAGCGAGAACTCATCTTCGCCCTGCGGATGCTGCGAGGGATGGAAGCCGGTATCTTCCGGCGGCGGCAGCAGTTCCGGTGACGCTGAGGTAGAACCTGCACCTGCACCTGCCATCGACTGTCCGCTCTGGCTCTGCTGATACTGCTGGTAAGCATTGTAGGCGAGGCCGGCGATCGCAGCCAATCCACCGATCTTCAGCGCCGAGCCGCCAAGGCTGCGGCCGCTCTTGGTGCCGAGCAGCATTCCGGCCAACGCCGTTGTCTTGCCGGGATTGTTCTTGGCATATTGCAGCACCTGATCGGCCCGGTCGCGCAGCGATCCGCCGGCGCCGCCACCCAGGGCACCACCAAGGCCGCCAAGCCCACCGAGACCACCCAAGCCACCGGAACCACCCGGCCGCTGGCTGCCTAGAAACTGATCAAGCAATTGCTTCGGGTCGAACATCGAGGGCTCCTGTCTGGTTGAGCGGCGGGATGCCGGCCAAACGGAGGTAAGGACCCCAAGCGGAATTACAAGGAAGGCCCGGCTACTCAGCCAGGCGCGGCCCAAGATGCGGCGCCTTGCCCCGCGACTGCGCAAGCTCGATCTGCTTCTGCCGCTCCGCGAACCGCGCACGGTCGGCAGGGTCCTGCGTTTCCGCACATTGCGGGCAGCACACGCCCTCCTGATAAAGCGGACTGGCGCGATCGGCCTCCGTCACCGAATGGCGGCAGGCATGGCACAGCATGACGCTGCCCGGTTTAAGCCCGTGCCCGACCGAAACGCGCTCGTCGAAAACGAAGCATTCGCCCTGCCAAAGGCTGTTTTCGGCCGGAACATCCTCGAGATATTGCAGGATGCCGCCCTTGAGATGAAACACATCATCGAAGCCTGCGCCGCGCACATAGGCCGTCGCCTTCTCGCAGCGGATGCCGCCGGTGCAGAACATCGCGATCTTGCGCCCTTCCAGCTCGTCGCGATGCGCTTCCACCCAGGCCGGGAACTCGCCGAAACTCGTGGTCACCGGATCGACCGCATTGGCAAAGGTGCCGAGCCGCACTTCATAATCGTTGCGCGTGTCGATCACGATCGTGTCAGGATCGGCGATCAGCGCGTTCCAGTCGCCCGGCGCGACATAGGTGCCGGCCGACAGGGTCGGATCGATGTCGGGCACGCCCATGGTGACGATCTCGCGCTTGATCTTCACCTTCAAGCGCCGAAACGGCATGGTCGGCGCGCCGCTGAACTTGAGCTCGAGGTCCGTCAGCCCGATCCGCGCGCAGATAGCGCCGAGCACTGTGTCGAGCCGGTCCGGCAATCCGGCGATCGTGCCATTGATGCCCTCGCGCGCCAGAAGCAGCGTGCCGACAATGCCATGCTCGCGGCAGATCGCCAGGACATCAGCGCGCATCGGCTCAAGATCGGACAGCGCGGCAAAGCGGTAAAGCGCGGCGACGCGGATCGGCAGATCGGCGATCTCCGCTGATACGGAAGGGGTGGATAGGGTCATGGCCGCCCGTTACCGCTTCGCGCCCTTTCTGGCAAGAAAACTCAGGCGCGGCGTGACGGCGCGCCGCGGTCGGCGCGCAACTTTATCCACGCCCCGCAAACGGCCCGCACAGTGCTCCTTTAACCCACAAGGAAGCACGCATGTTCGCCCCCCAAGTCGAAGCCGCCATCATCCAGCTTGCCAAAAACGCCGACATCGATCCGGCCGCCCTGCTTGCCATCGCCGAAGTGGAAAGCGGCGGCAAGGCATCCGTGCGCATCGATGATCGCGACGAACCCCTCATCCGCTTCGAAGGCCATTATTTCGACCGCCGGCTCACCGGCTTGAAGCGTGCCCAAGCCCGCGCAGCCAGCTTCGCCGATCCCCGCGCAGGCGCGATCCGCAATCCATCGAGCCAGGCGGAACGCTGGAAGATGCTGCGCCGCGCGGCCGCCATCGATCATCAGGCAGCCCATGAATCGGTCTCCTGGGGTCTTGGCCAGGTCATGGGCGGGCATTGGCGCTGGCTTGGTTTTGCCTCGGTCGACGCCCTTGTCGCGGAATGCCGGGAAAGCGTCGCCGGACAGGTCAAGCTGATGCTGCGCTATTGCGACAAAGCAGGTCTGAAGCCAGCTATCCGCACCCGCAACTGGGCGGCCTTTGCAAAAGGCTACAACGGCCCCGCCTACGCGACCAACCGCTACGACCAGAAGCTGGCCGCAGCCTATGCCAGGCACGCAACACGCTTGAAGAAGCAGGCCAAGACAGCGTCACCTTCTCCCGCAGCAAGCCCTGCCCACGCATCAACCACGCCCACTCCGGATAAGCCCCGCACGTTTCTGCAAGTCGTTGCGGACTGGTTCCGGCACCAACCGAACCTATCTCTGCGGTGAACGTTGCCGGGTCGTTTGAACCGGTTTAGAAGCTGACATCACCTGGAGCTTTGCTATGATCTCGTCCCATCGCCTGCGCACCGTCCTCGAAGCTCAGCCGGTCATTCCGGTTCTGCGGATCGAGCGCGCGGAAGACGCAGCACCTCTTGCGCGCGCTCTTGCGAAAGGCGGCTTGCCGGCGGTGGAGATCACCTTGCGCACGCCGCAGGCGCTGGAAGCGATCCGCCGCGTGGCAGCGGAAGTGCCGGAAGCGGTCGTCGGCGCCGGCACGATCCTCAACCCCAAGCACTTCGCCGAAGCGGTGGCAGCGGGTGCGACCTATATCGTCAGCCCCGGCCAGACCCCGGCTCTGTTCGATGCCGCAGCCGACAGCGACGTGCCGCTTCTACCCGGTGCGACGACGGCCACCGAAATCATGCTGGCAGCCGAGCGCGGCTATGACATCATGAAGTTCTTCCCGGCCGAACAGGCTGGCGGAGCCGCTTTCCTCAAGTCTCTTGCGTCGCCCTTCCAGGGTATCCGCTTCTGCCCCACCGGCGGCATCACGCCCTCGAATGCCGCGACCTATCTCGGTTTGCCCAATGTCGTCTGCGTCGGTGGATCGTGGGTCGCACCGGATGCGCTTGTGGCGTCGGGCGAATGGGACCAGATCACCGCACTGGCTGCCGAGGCCGCGAAACTAAAAACCGCCTGAGATCACCAGGCCAGACAACAAAAAGGGCGGGGTGCTTCGGCATCCCGCCCTTTTTGTTTGCTGATGAAGCGAACGTCTTAGTTCTGGTTGAACTGCGCCACCGGCAGGAACTCCACGGCCTTGCCGCTGAAGCGGTTGGCTTTGCGCGACAGGTCGGTCTGCTGGAAGCCTGAGGTGTAGACCTCGCGCGGCGCGGTGCGAACGATGTTGTAGGCGAAGGACGGGGCCTTGGTGCCGTTCGTGTTCTGCGCGACCTTCTCGCCCGACAGCGCCCAGCGTGCAACGGACGGCTCGGTCGGAACCGCGACCGACTTCGGCTCGGCCTTGCCCTGGCCGGCGCGCGGCTTGGA
>NZ_DAMBUH010000144.1:0-6789 GCF_032053605.1 Tianweitania sp. | reverse complement strand
GCTCGCCACGCCCCGCACGCAGTCCATCCGCCCCACCACCGACCGCACCCGCGAAGCGGTCTTCAACGTCCTTGCGCATCGCTTCCCCGATGCGCTGAACGGCCGGCGCGTGCTCGATCTCTTCGCGGGAACGGGCGCGCTCGGCCTTGAAGCCGTGTCGCGTGGTGCTGCCAGCGCTGTGTTCATCGAGGAAGGCGCGGAAGGCCGCGGCTTGATCCGCGAAAATGTCGAAGCCTTTGGGCTGCAAGGGCGCACCCGGATCTTTCGCCGCGATGCGACCTCGCTTGGTCCGGTCGGCACCTTGCAGCCTTTCGGCCTGCTTTTTGCCGACCCGCCTTATAACAAGCAGCTAAGCGAGGCCGCGCTGCTGTCTGCCTTGAAGGGCGGATGGCTCGAGCCCGATGTTCTGTGTGTCGTGGAAGAAAGTGCGGCCGCACTGTTCGACCTGCCTCAAGGCTTCGTGACCGAAGACGAGCGCAACTACGGCGAAACACTCATTCGTTTCATCCGCCGCGCCTGACTTTGGCCGCTTTCGCCTGACGTGTAGCGTGCTTGGAATTCTCCAGCGAACCCAAGCGGGATTCGCGGTATCTGCATTCGGAAGCGAGGAGCGGCATGGCGTTGCGCAAACTGGCATCGAACTGGGGTGGGGCGCTGGCGCTCGGCCTGTGTCTGGCGGGCCCTGTTCCCGTGGCAATGGCACAGGAAAAACCGGCCGCTGCTGCTGTCGAGAACCGGGTCGAAACCTTCACCCTCGCCAATGGGCTGCAAGTCGTGGTGATCCCGGATCGGCGTGCGCCAGTCGTCACGCACATGCTGTGGTACAAGATCGGCAGCGCCGATGAAGCGCCCGGTAAGTCTGGCATCGCGCATTTCTTCGAGCACCTGATGTTCAAGGGCACCTCGAACCATTCGGCGGGCGAGTTTTCGGCGGCCGTTGCGGCGATTGGCGGCTCGGAAAACGCCTTCACCTCCTATGACTACACCGCCTTCTTCCAGCAGGTGTCGCCGGATGCGCTCGAAACCATGATGGGCTTCGAGGCCGACCGCATGCGCAACCTCGTTCTGACGGATGCGGTGATCGGTCCGGAGCGCGACGTGATCCTTGAAGAGCGCCGCATGCGCATCGAAGGCGATCCCAGTGCGCTGCTTCAGGAAGAAATGTCGGCGACGCTCTACCAGAACCATCCCTACCGCATCCCGGTGATCGGCTGGATGCAGGAAATGGAAGAGCTCAACCGAGCCGACGCGATCGACTTCTACAACCGCTATTACGCGCCCAACAACGCGGTGCTGGTGGTTGCCGGCGATGTGGATGTCGAAGGCGTGAAGGCTTTGGCCGAAAAGACCTATGGCAAGGTCGAGCGCGGTCCGGATCTGCCGCCGCGCATTCGCCCGCAGGAACCGGAACAGAACACGTCGCGCACCGTCTCGATGTCTGATCCGCGCGTGACGATCCCGAGCTACCAGAAGTCCTGGGTTGTGCCGTCCTATGGCAGCGCCAAGAAGGTGCCTGGCCAGGCCGAAGCCCTCGACCTTCTGGCTGAAGTGCTGGGCGGCGGCGCGCGCAGCCGGCTTTATCAGGCACTTGTCGTGAAGGAGAAGCTCGCGGCGTCCGTAGGCTCCTATTACCAGGGCACCGCGCTGGATGCGTCGAGCTTCACCGTTTACGGCTCGCCGATCGGTGAAACCAAGCTGGAAACGCTGGAAAAGGCTGTCGATGCCGAGATCGCACGCCTCGTGAAGGACGGCATCGGCGATCAGGAACTGGAACGTGCCAAGAACCGTCTCGTGCGCGGCCTGATCTTTGCGCGCGACAACCAGTCCGGCATGGCACGGATCTATGGTTCGACGCTGACCACCGGCGGCGAGATCAAGGACATCGAGGAATGGCCCGAGCGCATCAAGGCGCTGACGGCCGCTGATATCCAGCGCGCTGCAACCGAGTTCCTCAACCAGAAGCGTGCCGTCAGCAGCTACCTGCTGCCTGCCGGGGAGGAGAAGTCGTGAATCGTTTTTGTGAGATGATGCTCCTTCCCACCATGGCCCGTTTAAAACTCGCTTTCGTCACCACCATCCTTGCCTTCGCTTGGCTGACGATGCAGCCGCTGATGGCGCATGCCGCGGTCAAGATCCAGGAGGTGAAAAGCCAGTCCGGTGTCACCGCCTGGCTGGTGGAGGACTATTCCGTTCCCATCATTTCCATGCGCTTTGCCTTCAAGGGCGGTTCGGTACATGACCCCGTCGGCAAGGAAGGCTTGGCGACCCTGATGTCCGGCCTGTTCGATGAGGGCGCAGGCGATCTCGATCGCGAAGCCTATCAGGATCGGCTTGATGATTCCGGCGCCGAAATCAGTTTCGCGTCCTCCACCGACGAGATCCAGGGATCGTTCCGCGCCATCCAGGAGGATCTGGATGAGGGCATGAAGCTGCTGGCTTTGTCCGTGCAGAAGCCGCGCTTCGATGCCGAGCCGGTTGAGCGCATCCGCTCGCAGCTGCTTGCCGGTATCGCGGCACGATCACGCGATCCGCAGGAACAGGCCAAGATCGCCTGGAGCCGCGCCGTTTATGGTTCGCATCCCTATGCCCGCCAGGAAGATGGCGGCACGCAGAGCCTTACCAGCCTGACCCGCGATGATCTCCTTGCGATGCACAAGGCCCAGTTTGCGCGCGACAATCTGGTGGTCAGCGTCGTCGGCGCGATCGATCCGGAAAAACTGAAAGCCTATCTGGACGAGGTGTTCGCACCTCTGCCAGAGCATGCCGAGCTGCGCGAGATCCCACAGGCCGACATGAAGCTCGGCCAGGACATCAAGATCGACTATGACCTGCCGCAAACCAGCATTCAGCTGGCCTATCCCGGCGTCAGCCGCAAGGATCCGGGCTTCTTCGCAGCCTACCTCATGAACGAGGTTCTGGGCGGCGGCACCTTCTCGTCGCGCTTGTTCGAGGAAGTTCGTGAAAAGCGCGGTCTGGCCTATGGCGTCGGCTCGTCGCTGTCGACGCGCCGCTATTCGTCGGCGCTCGCGATCGGCACTGCGACCCGCGCGGATCGTTCGGGCGAAACGCTCGACCTCATCCGGCAGGAAGTGAAGCGGATGGCGGATGGTGGTCCGACGCAGGAAGAGCTCGACAAGGCCAAGCGCTACACGATCGGGGCTTATGCCATCAACAATCTCGATAGCTCGGGTTCGATTGCGGCGACGCTGACCCAGATCCAGCTGGAAGATCTCGGTATCGATTACATCGAGCGCCGCAAAGGGCTGATCGAGGCTGTGACGCTGGACGACGTCAAGGCGCAGGCAAAGCGCTTGCTTGAAGCCCAGCCTGCGATCATGATCGTTGGGCCGGCTGCGAAAAAAGACGGCGCGGCGCCGGCCGCAACGTCTGGCCCAGCACCTGCACCGGCTTCGGCAGGCGAATCGCCTGAGGTTCCGGCAGCGGACGAGGGAAAGACCCAAACCGGAGGGTGAGATGGCCTTCGATGATGTGGTGGAAGTCACCGAAAGCCAGGTAACGCCGCTACCGAAACGAAGCGAACCCAGCTTCGCCGTGGCCTTCGGAGGCGGCGGCGCGCGCGGTCTTGCCCACATCCATGTCATCGAAGCGCTCGACGAACTCGGCATCCGCCCTGTCGCCATCGCCGGCTCCTCCATCGGCGCAATCATGGGCGCTGCCATGGCTTCCGGCCTGAGCGGCAAGGAGATCCATGAATTTGCTCGGCTCGTTCTCAGCAAGCGAGCCGAATTGACGCGCCGTATGTGGAGCGCTCGACCTGGCACGCTGAGCGACCTGATGTCGTCGGGTTTGCGGGTCAGCCAGTTCAACATCCAGCGCCTGCTGAGCGCCTTTTTGCCGGACGGTCTGCCGGCCAGTTTCGAGGATTTGCAGATCCCGCTGAAGGTTACTGCGACTGACTTTTTCAAGCAGGAACAAGTGGTTATCGAGGACGGCGAGCTGCAATCTGCGCTGTGTGCGTCGGCGGCGATACCGGCGATCTTCAGTCCGGTTCAACGCGATGGGCGGACCTTGATCGACGGCGGCATCTACAATCCGGTGCCGTTCGATCTGGTGGAAGGGCAGGCCGATATCGTGATTGCGATCGACGTGATCGGTGATCCGATAGAGGATATCGGCCGCACGCCGAAGTCGATGGACATGCTGCTGGGCGCCAACCAGATCATGATGCAGGCGATCAACCAGTTGAAAATGAAGCAGAATCCGCCCGCGATCTATCTGCGCCCCGGCACGCGCTACCGGGCGCTCGACTTCCTCAAGATCGACCGCGTCCTGTCCGAAACGCTGTCGGTCAAGGATGAACTCAAGCGCGCGGTCGACGTCGCAGTCAAAGCCGCCGCCTAAGCAGATTAAAACCGCTACCGCCATTGCAGAGGCCGGAAGCCGGCAATAGATGGTTGATTGAGCCGGTTTTTACGGCGTCGCCTGCCGCTTTTGTCCCGTTTTGCGCCCGTTTTTTCCCGTTTAGGAACACAGAATGCCCGATTCAGCCGCCGAAAAGCTCGTCAATCAGGTGGCTGAGCTGGTGGAAGCGGCCAAGCGCGCAGGTGCCGATGCTGCCGATGCGGTTGCCGTTCGCGGACGCTCGGTGGGGGTCTCCGTCCGTCTGGGCAAGGTCGAGAACACGGAAGCATCCGAGAGCGACGACATCTCGCTGCGGGTCTTCGTTGGGCAGCGGGTGGCGAATATTTCGGCCAATGCCGGCGCCGACATCGCTGCCTTGGCAGAGCGCGCTGTTGCGATGGCGAAGGTGTCGCCGGAAGATCCCTATCAGTCGCTGGCCGATCCGTCGCTTTTGTCTGATGGCATCGATGATCTCGATCTTTTCGACCCGACCGAACTATCCGGCGATCAGTTGCGCGAAGCCGCACTTGAAGCCGAGGAATCTGCACTTGGCATCGAGGGCGTGACGAACTCGGCGGGTAGCGGGGCGGGCTTCGGTTATGGCGGTCTTGTGCTGGCGACGTCGCATGGGTTCACCGGCCATTATGTCGGCTCGCGTTTCTCGCGCTCGGTCAGCGTCATTGCTGGTGAGGGCACCGGCATGGAGCGCGATTATGATTTTTCATCGCGCATTCACTTCAACGAGCTGGAAGATGCCGCCACGATCGGCCGCCGCGCTGGGGAGCGCGCGGTCAGGCGCTTGAAGCCGCGCAAGGCGAAGACTGGACCGGTCACCGTTGTGTTCGATCCACGCGTCGCACGCGGCATTGCGGGACATCTGGCGGGTGCAATCAATGGCGCTTCGGTTGCGCGCAAGACCAGTTTCCTGCGGGACTCGATGGGAAAGCCGGTGGCATCGGCAGCGATCACTGTCACCGATGATCCGACCCGCAGGCGCGGTTCGGCATCGCGGCCCTTCGACGGGGAAGGCGTGCGCGGCCAGCCGCTGGTGATGGTCGATGGCGGCGTTTTGCAGCAGTGGTTCTTGTCGACCTCCGCCGCAAAGGAACTGGGCCTGGTCACCAATGGGCGCGGCGCGCGCCACGGTACTGCGGTTTCGCCGAGTTCGACCAACCTTGCGATAGAGCCAGGCACGATTACGCCGGAAGACATGATCGCCGGGCTGGAAAGCGGGTTTTACGTGACGGAAGTGTTCGGCCAGGGCGTCAACATGGTGACCGGCGAATATAGCCGTGGAGCATCGGGCTTCTGGATCGAGAAGGGCGAATTGGCCTATCCGGTTGCCGAAGTGACGATCGCTTCCAACTTGAAGGATATGTTCCTGCGCATGGTGCCGGCGTCGGATGTGGACCGCAACTTCGGCACCGCCGCGCCGACCTTGCTGATCGAGGGAATGACGCTTGCTGGAAGCTGACACGATCCCGACCGCCTTTGATGCCGATCTCGACCTGATCCGCGATGCCGCGCGGGAGGCGGGCGAGATCGCCATGCGCTATTTCAAGCAATCGCCCGAAGTCTGGTGGAAGGAAGGCCAGTCGCCGGTAAGCGAGGCCGATTACGCCGTCGACAAGTTCCTGCGCGAAACGCTGATCGCGGCGCGGCCGGATTACGGCTGGCTGTCGGAAGAAACGGCGGACAATCTGGATCGCCTTTCCGCCAAGCGCACTTTCGTGGTCGATCCCATCGACGGCACCCGCGCTTATATCGAAGGCAAGGCGACCTGGTGCGTTTCCATCGGCGTGGTGGAGAATGGGCGATCGATTGCCGGCGTGCTCGACTGCCCGGTGAAGAACGAGATTTTCGAGGCAGCGCTTGGCGGCGGGGCGCGGTTGAACGGCCATGCAATCTCCGTTGCGCCGACCCGCGCCGAGCCGGCCGTCGGCGGGCCGAAGCCGATGATCCAGTCTCTCGATGAAGCCGACCGGCGCGACTTCCGCCCGGTGACCTATGTGCCGTCCTTGGCTTACCGCGTCGCCATGGTGGCGCGCGGCGAGATCGATGGGACTTTCGTGAAGCCGGACTCCCATGATTGGGATCTGGCGGGAGCCGATTGTATCTTGCATGAAGCGGGCGGAAAGGGCGTGGATGCGACCGGCGAGCCGCTGGTTTACGCAACAGCCAATTCCAAGCACGGCCCGCTTGCCGCCGGCAGTGGGCCCTTGCTTGCGAAGATGACGGTGATCCTCGCAAAATTCCGGTGACTTCGCAGCCCGAGCCCATGTAGAACGGCGTTCATCCGCATCACCCTGATTTTCTGGAGAGCCGCATGACCGAACAAACAGAATCCAAGCAGCTGCTGCACCTGGTTTTCGGCGGCGAGCTGAGCTCCCTCAAGGGCGTCGACTTCCGCAATCTCGACGACCTCGA
>NZ_DAMBUH010000143.1:0-6807 GCF_032053605.1 Tianweitania sp. | reverse complement strand
GGGCAGCGGAAGGGGCTGCCGGCGCAGGCGCTGCGGCGGGCTTCGGTGCCGGAGCGGCATGGGCCGTGCCCCAGATTGCGTTCTTGATCTTGTCGAAAACACTCATGGCGTTTCTCCTTCTTCTCAATTGTCCGATGCGGATCGGTCGGGGAGCTAACGCAACAAAGCTGAAAGGGTTCGTTGCAAAATGCATCCCCCTGTCCTTCTTTGTGGAAAGGAAAAATTTAGCCGGAAAATAACTTAGAGGCGTGTTCCAGCTTGACGGCTCCCTCACATTGCAGACAACGGCAAGCGAAACGTCATTGCGCAGAACATGGGCCAGGCAGAGTACAGGCTGGCCGCCAAAGGGACTGAAAGCCGATGCTGAGCTGGTACAGACGCCTCCTTCCCCGGGAGGACCGCTTTTTCGATCTGTTTGCGGCGCATTCGCAGACCCTGATCCTTGGCGCCAAGTCGCTCGATGCCATGCTGTCAGGCGTCGATGTCGATCATCACTGCGCGGAAATAATGCGGCTGGAAGACGAAGCCGACGCGATCACCCGCGACGTGCTGGAAGCCACGCGCAAGAGCTTCATCACGCCATTCGACCGCAACGACATCAAGGATCTCATCCAGTCCATGGATGATGCGATCGACACGATGCGCAAGACGGTGAAAACGGTAACGCTGTTCGAGCAGCGCTCGTTCGAGCCGCTGATGCAGGATATGGGCAAGACCATCGTGCGAGCCGCCGAGCTGACCGCCGAAGCCATTCCGCTTCTCAACAATGTCAGCGCCAACGCTCAGCGCCTCAACGAACTGGCGGAGCAGATTTTGGCGGCCGAGGGTGAGTCCGACGAGTTGCAAGATCGCGGCTTGAAGCTGCTTTACCAAACCTATGGCCGTACCGAGCCGATGCGCTTCTTTATCGGCAACGAGATCTATGCCGAGCTGGAAAAGGTGGCGGACCGGTTCGAGGACGTCGCCAACGAGATCAGCGGCATCGTGATCGAGAACGTTTAGCGGATATGGACGCCACGCTCGCTTTTCCGCTGCTCGTCGGCTTGATCGGCGTTGCTCTCCTGTTCGACTTTCTGAACGGGCTGCACGACGCCGCCAATTCCATCGCGACCATCGTTTCCACCCGCGTGCTGCGACCGCAATATGCGGTGTTCTGGGCCGCCACCTTCAATTTCATCGCCTTTCTGTTCTTCGGCCTGCATGTCGCTGAAACGCTGGGCACCGGCATCATCGACGCCAATACGATCGATGCGACCGTGGTGTTCGCCGCGCTGATGGGCGCCATCGTCTGGAATGTCGTGACCTGGCGGCTCGGCATTCCGTCGAGCAGTTCGCATGCGCTGATCGGCGGGCTGGTTGGAGCGGGCGTCGCCAAATCCGGCGGCGGCGCGATCGTCTGGTCAGGACTCCTGAAGACCTCGGCCGCCATTGTTCTTTCGCCGGCGACCGGCTTTGTGCTGGCGCTGGTGCTTGTGCTGATCGTCGCCTGGGTGTTCGTGCGCAGCACCCCCTTTGCGGTCGACCGCACCTTCCGCATCATGCAGTTCATTTCCGCCTCGCTCTATTCGCTGGGCCATGGCGGCAATGATGCGCAGAAGACGATGGGGATCATCGCCGTGCTCTTGTATTCGCAAGGGTTGCTCGGAGACACCTTCTATGTGCCTCTCTGGGTGGTGCTGTCGTGCCAAAGCGTGCTGGCGCTGGGCACACTGTTCGGGGGCTGGCGCATCGTTCATACGATGGGCTCCAAGATCACGCGTCTCAATCCGATGCAGGGTTTCTGCGCGGAAACCGGCGGCGCGATCACGATCTTCCTGGCGACATGGCTCGGCATTCCCGTGTCCACCACCCACACCATCACCGGCGCGATTGTCGGCGTGGGGGCAGCGCGGCGGGTTTCGGCGGTGCGCTGGGGCATCGCCGGCAACATCGTGATCGCCTGGGTCATCACGATTCCCGTAACCGCGTTGATCGCCGCGATCTTTTACGCCGTCACCGCGTTCATCGTTTAACATCTGACCTTGCACAACCTGGGCAAGATCGTGAGAAGGAGGTCCTTAGCCGGTTAAGATTCGATGGCGACCATGAAAGAGAAACGAGCCAAGGCGCTCGTCAAGAAAGGCAAGACGATCCGTCAGGTTGCCGTGCTCCCTTACCGAGAGCGCGAGGGCGGCCTCGAGATCCTGTTGCTGACCTCGCGCGGAACCAAGCGCTTCGTGATCCCCAAGGGCTGGCCGATGAAGGGCAAGGCGGATTGGGAAGCGGCGGCGGTCGAGGCCAAGCAGGAAGCTGGGCTCGTTGGCGAGGTCGATGTCGAACCGCGTGGAAGCTATGCCTATTGGAAGCGGCTGAAGACGATCTTCGTGCCGGTGACTGTCACGGTCTACGGCTTGCGGGTGACCGAAGAACTCTCGCAATTTCGCGAACGGGGCCAGCGTGAACGCGCCTGGGTCAGCCCGCAACAGGCGCAGATGCTGGTCGACGAACCCCACCTCATCAGCCTGATTGCATCCTTCAAAGAGCAACTGAGCGGCAAGGCAGCCTAGTTAGCCGCTGTTGCGCATGGCTGGGCGCACATCGTCCAGCCGCACCGGCTGGTCGGGGATGCTGATCGCAAACACCGTGCGGCCGCCGACACTTTCCACCAGTTCGATCGTGCCGCCATGGGCGCGCGCAAGCTCCTGCGCGATGGCCAGGCCAAGACCCGTGCCGCCGCTGCGCGCCGATCCCCGAAAGGCGGCAAACAGGTTTTGACGGGCTTTTTCAGGCAGGCCCGGCCCAGTATCCGAAACGGTGATGCGGCACACCGTTCCCATGCGCTCGGCAGAAACGGTCAGACGCGAAACCACGGCCGACGAGGCATCTGCCGCCATGGCCTGCATGGCGTTGCGGCAGAGATTGTTGAGGATGCGGAACAGCTGATCGGCATCGGCGTCGATCTCGAGCGCGGGATCGACGGCATTGATGAATTCGAGCGGACCGTCCGGCTCGATCCCCAAGAGTTCACTGACATCTTCCACCAGCTGATGCAGGCGCACCAGACGGCGGGTCGGCGGGGCTTCCTGGGCGCGGCCATAGGCCAGCACATCCTCGGAATAGGACACGGCGCGGTCCAGCGTGCGCACCAGCTTGGGCGCGAATGCCTGAACCGCCGGGTCATGGACGGCGCGCAGACGGTCCGACATCAGCTGGGCGGAGGCGAGGATGTTGCGCATGTCGTGATTGATCTTCGACACGGCGAGGCCGAGATCAGCCAGATGCTTCTGTTCGCCAAGCTGGCGCTGAAGCTGGCTCTGCATGGCCGATAAACCGCGCTCGGCCGAACCTAATTCGTCATCACGCGCTCGCGGCTGGATGATGCGGCCGGGATTGTCGGGCTGATCGGCGAAGTCGCGCATGGAATTGCGCATGCGCCGGATCGGATGCACCATCATCTGGAGGATCGTGAAGAAGACGAGGCCGGCCGTGAACACCGAGATCAGCAAGGATAAAAGCACGATGTTGCGGGCGTAAACCAGCATCGCGCGGCGCAGATCATTGTCGCGGATGATCAGCTCGAACTGCTTTTCGCTGTCGCCGACATGGCCATAAACGCGCAAAACGCGGTCTCCGCCGAAGATCAGCGTATCGAAAGCGCGGCCAATTGCTGACACCGGACCGAGATTGTCGAGGTCGACATGCTCATCGACTTCCGGCGGCATGTCGGCTGCCAGCAGAAGCTGCGATTCCCCTTCTTCCCGCACCGCAATGGCAATGGCGCCGACGGAGCGCAGAACATCTTCCTGTGCCGCATCTTCGAGCGGACCGGGATCAGCGCGTAAGAGAACGAGGCTGATGGCGGCCGCCGTGCTCAGCCTTTGTTCGAACCATTGCATGCGGAAGTTGGCGATGGTGGGCGGAAAGATCAGCACTTCCGCCGTCATTACGAACAGGATCGTCAGGATCAGAAGCTTGGTGGACAATCGGCGCAGAAATGGGATGCGCTCGGCGGCGGCAGCGGCGCCAGCAGCATCGGCCATCCCGGTGTTGGCGGCGATATCCGCCATCGAAGGTCCCTTTCAAGGCGCGGGCAACAAAGGCCTGCGGCGGATGCAAAACCGCTTCGCGCTCTTGCTGAACCTGCTCTAGCCGAACAGCCGCAATCCGCCAAGCAGGCCGCGAAGAACAGGCTTACGCGTCATATCCTGGAAATAGGTGACTGCCGCGCGTTTGCCAATTTCGCCTGTTGTCGGATAGGGCGCGACATAGTTGGTCATGTCGCGCAGGCTCAAGCCCTTCGACAAAGCGAGCGCCCAGACATGGATCAGTTCGGCGGCATCGCGGCCAACGATGGTCGCGCCGAGGATCTTGCCATTCTTGCCTGCCAGCACCTTGATGAAGCCGGTTGTCTCATGCTCGATCTGGGCGCGGTCGTTGTCCGCCATGTTCCAGCGCAACACGCGATGCTCGATGCCCCGGCCTCGCGCTTCGGCTTCATTCATGCCGACGGATGCGATCTCGGGATCGGTGTAGATGACGTGAGGCACGACTTCGCGCCGCACTTCGGCCGACAGCCGGAACAGGATCGGCCGCAGCACCAGGCCGCCATGATAGTTGGCGGCATGGGTGGAGTGTCCGCCCGCCACATCGCCGACCGCGTATACGCGGGAGTTGGTGACGCTGCGCAGGCCTTCATCCACCGTGATGCCATCCGGCGAGTAAGCGATGCCGGCTGCGTTCAAGCCGAGCTCGCTGATGTTGGGAATGCGGCCGGCCGCAACGAGGAGGTGCGAGCCATCGAGGACCGAGACCTTGCCGGCACTTTCCAGATGAAGCCGGATGCCCTCGTCGCCCTTTTCAACGCGCGTGACAGAGGTGTTCTGTCTAACATCGACGCCCTCGCTCTTCAGGGCCGAAACCACGGCGTCGGCAACATCGAGGTCCTGCTTGTAGAGGATGCGACCGAGTTCCAGCAGCGTGACCTTCGAGCCCAGCCGCTGGTAGGCCTGCGCCATTGCCACGCCGACCGATCCGCCGCCGAGAACAACGAGCTTTGCCGGCAGGTCTTTTCGCTCAAAGATCGTTTCGTTGGTGAGGAAGTCGATCTTGTCCAGACCGGGAATCGGCGGCACGCGCGGCGAGGACCCACTGGCCACCACGAAGCGCCGCGCCTTGATCGTGTAGCCGCCGGCCTCGATCATATCCTTGCCGAAGAAGCGCGCCGGCGCGTGGATGACCTGTGCGCCCGATTGAAGAAGGTGCTGTTCGGAATCGTTGGGCGCCAGCGTGTCGATCACGCCGCGGATATGCTTGTGCACGGCCTTGAAGTCGACATCGGGCGCGGAAGCGCGAATGCCGAAACGGTTAGCATGGCGAATGTCGTGGACCTGCCGAGCGGCCGCGATCAAAGCCTTAGAAGGAACGCAGCCATAATTCAGGCGAGCGCCGCCCATTTTGTTCTGCTCGATCAGCACCACGGACACGCCATAAGCGCGCGCGGCGGCGGCCACGGTCAAACCGCCGGATCCCGCGCCGATGACGCAGAGATCAGGCTTCAACAGCTTCGACATCATTCCCCCTTCTTGCCTGCCAGCAGCCTGTTTCAGCGGATCAGGCATTGCAGCTTGCTGGCACGTCTTCACCGAGCTCCATCGAAGGCGCCCTGAACACGCTAAATTCGTGACAAAGAAGCTGGTTCCGTCGGCTTGCCTCTCGCTTACATCGGGGCAAGCCGTGGGTTTACCGTTCAAGGCGCCCTTTGCCGGATCAGGGTCGGTCCCCGAGCGAGAAGCTGTTGCAAACCGGGCCGTCGCCATCGCCGTAGGCACTGGACGGATTGACTTAACGGGAGGGCTTGCCTAGAAGGCGCGCAACGCTCGGGCTCCGCTCCGACGCATTTTCGTGCGCCGGTGTGTTTGCTTATTTTCAGATGCGGCTTGCCGCATTCATGAGAAACGCGTGTTCGTGGCGCCGGTAACATCCGGCATCCGTATCCATGATAGACCATAAGAAGGGCCGCACACCGCGGTATTAAAAAATGAAGCGTACCTATCAGCCGTCCAAGCTCGTCCGTAAGCGTCGTCACGGTTTCCGCGCGCGCATGGCCACCAAGGGTGGTCGCGCCGTTGTTGCCGCTCGCCGCAATCGCGGTCGCGCGCGTCTCTCGGCTTAATCAGCTACGAGCAGGCGAACGATGTCCGGCAAAGGCCGGACCGGTGCCTCTGCGCCGGTTCGGCTCAAGAAACGCGCCGAGTTCCTGGCCGTGCGTCAGGGAGAAAAGCGCCGCGGGCCGTTTTTCCTGCTCGAAGTGCTGACCCATAGAGGTGATCAACCACCCCGGGTCGGCTTCACGGTGACCAAGAAGGTCGGCAATGCCGTGGTGCGTAACCGGGTCAAGCGCCGGTTGCGCGAAGCGGTGCGCGTCCATGCCGCGCATGACATGGCGCCCGGCACCGATTATGTGATCGTTGGACGGCAGGACTGTCTTGCCGCGCCGTTTGAAGACCTCGCTGGCGAGCTGTCGCGCCGAATTGCCAAGCCAGCCTCGCGTTCCACGCGCGATTATCCGCAAGCCGACAAACATCCGGGCGGAGCTAGGGTCAGGACCCCCCATGCAAACAAACCGTAATTTCTTCATCACGATCGCCCTTTCGGTGCTGATCCTGACGCTGTGGCAAGTGTTCTACATGAACCCGCGCATGGAAACACAGCGCGAAGCCGCCCGCATCGAAGCGGAACAGCAGGCCGCGCAGCAGGGCCAGCCAAACGTCGGCAACACCGTGCCGCAGTCGGGCCCCGGCATCGGCGGTTCCGCGATGGCGCCGGCCG
>NZ_DAMBUH010000142.1:0-6965 GCF_032053605.1 Tianweitania sp. | reverse complement strand
TGCCCATCAATCCGCGCCGCGATCCGGTGCACGCCGCCGATGAAGGCGCCCTGCCCGCCGCCCACCATGCCAAGGCGGATCGGCTTGTTGTCAGCGTCCACCATGGCTCAGGCGATCCCCATCATCTTGCGCAACGCCGCACGATCCGTGTTGCCGCCGGCGAAATCGTCGAACGCCTTTTCGGTCACGCGGATGATGTGGTTTTCGATGAAGTGCGCCCCTTCCGCCGCCCCATCTTCCGGGTGCTTCAAACAGCATTCCCATTCCAGCACCGCCCAGGAATCGTAATCATACTGCGCAAGCTTGGAGAAGATGCCGGTGAAATCCACCTGCCCGTCGCCCAGCGAGCGGAAGCGTCCGGCGCGGTTGATCCAGGGCTGGTAGCCGGAATAAACGCCCTGTCGCCCATCCGGATTGAACTCGGCATCCTTTACATGGAAGGCGCGGATGCGCTCATGATAAAGGTCGATGAAGGCGAGATAATCCAGCTGTTGCAGCAGGAAGTGCGAGGGGTCGTAATTGATCGCGCAGCGCTTATGTCCGCCGACCGCATCCAGAAACATTTCGAACGTCGCGCCGTCGAACACGTCTTCGCCCGGATGCAGCTCGAAGGCGACATCCACGCCGTGCTCTTCATAGATGTCGAAGATCGGCTTCCAGCGCCGCCCGAGCTCGCCGAACGCTTCTTCGATCAGCCCTTCGGGCCGCTGCGGCCAGGGATAAAGGTAAGGAAAGGCCAGCGCGCCGGTGAACGCCACCACCGTATCGAGGCCGAGATTGCGCGACGCCTTGGCCGCGAGCTTCATCTGCTCCACCGCCCAAGCCTGCCGCGCTGACGGATTGCCACGCACCTCCTGCGGTGCAAACGCATCGAACTGCGCGTCATAGGCCGGGTGCACTGCGACCAGCTGCCCCTGCGTGTGCACCGAAAGCTCGGTGATCTCCACACCGCCCTCGGCGCAGATGCCCTTCACCTCCTGGCAATAATCAGCCGACTCGGCCGCCTTGCGCAGATCGAACAGCTTGCTTTCACCCGACGGGATCTGCACGCCCTTGTAGCCGAGCCCGCCTGCCCACTTTGTTATATTTGGCAGCGTATCGAACGGCGCGGCATCCCCTACGAATTGCGCAAGAAAGATGCCCGGACCCTTCATCGTCTTCGGCATGGATGCCTCCCATTCCCTGATGTCGTGCTGCTGTTGGACTTAGACCGCAATGCCCGCGCACAGAAGCACGAATTTGGGTGTGGCGTCCGAAGTGGAACAGCTTTGCGTCAAAATGGGCATGCGCGCATGCGTCAGGCTCGACACGCCCCGGAGCGCGGCCTAGACGGAGCCGATATCAACGGTGTCGCCATGCTGCCGATCGTCCTGCACAACTATTACCGCTCCTCCACCTCCTACCGCGTGCGCATCGCGTTGGCGATGAAGAGCATGAGCTTCACCTATGTCGCACGCGCCATCCGCGCCGGCGGGAATCGCATGCCGGATTATCTCGCGATGAACCCGCAAGGTCTCGTGCCGACGATGGTGTGGCCAGATGGAACCGTGCTCGGGCAGTCGCTCGCCATCATCGAATTTCTGGACGAAATCCGCCCCACCCCGCCGCTGCTGCCATCGGATCCGTTCGGCCGCGCGCGCGTGCGCATGCTGGCGCAGATGATCGCCAGCGACCTACATCCGGTGAACAACTTCCGCATCCTAGACACGCTGCGCGAGCGCTATGATGCCGACGATGCTGAGATCGCCGACTGGTTCGCGACCTGGGTGCGCGCAACCTTCGAGCCGCTAGAAACGCTGCTGTCCACCAGCCCGGAGACCGGCAGCTTCTGCCATGGCGACACGCCGGGCCTGGCCGACATCTGCCTTGTGGCGCAGGTCGTGAACAACCAGCGCTACCAGGTTGATATGGCTCCCTATCCCGTCATCACCCGCATCGTGGATGAGTGCCTGAAGCTGCGCGCCTTCATCGACGCGCATCCAAGCCGGCAGCCCGACGCCGAATAGCGGTGATTAATCCTACTGCGGTGGCGGCGGGGTGGAACCCTGCTGCTTGTTGAAGCCGTCCTGCAGCTCGTTCATCGCCGTCTTGATCCGCTCGCGCAGGATGTCGACGGAAGCCGAGCCGGAACGCTGCATGATCGTGCCGAGCTCGCCGGCATTCTCCACCGCCGCTTCGAAAGCCTTGCGGGCCAGATCGACCTGGCTCGTCATCAACTCCTGCGGTGAGCCGGAAAGCTTGATGCCGCGCGCATTCTCGGTCGCCTGGCTGATCATGCTTTGCAGCATCTCGCGCTGGCGGTTCATCAGCGCCGAAGTGCCTTCTGCAGTGGCGCGGGCTGATTGTTCCAACGCTTCGAGGTTGCGGCGGTGATGGGCGATGATCCGATCCACATCGAAGTTGGGAATGGGAAGCGTTTGTCCCAGCCGCGTGAACATGTCGATGATCGAGTCTGAAGTCGGTTGCTGCGCCATTGTCTCCTCCCTATTGAACAGGTTACCTGTCGTTAACCTAAGTCGCGCGGGCACGAAGGCAAAGGCCGGTCAGCTGAGAAAAAGCACGTCGATCGTGTGCAGCGCGATGCCGGCCAGCCCGCCGATCGCCATGCCGTTGAAGCGGATATATTGCAGGTCGCGACCGATATTCAGCTCGATCACCTGCGTCAGCTGGCCGAGATCCCAGCTGCGAACCTGCTCGGAAATGAAGGTCGACACGCCGCTCTTCTGGCTTTCCACGAAGGAAGCGAGCGCCACCACGAAGCCCTCGTTCATGTCGCGGCGAATATTGGCATCATCGGCAAGGCTGCGCCCGACTTCCACGAAGATGCCCGTCAGATGTGTCCGCAGCATAGATTCGGCAGCACCCACATCCCGGTCGATGAAGCCCCGCAATTCCTTCCACAGCCCGTCGGCCAAGGTGGCCAGCTCTGGGCGCGCTAGAAGGTTGCGCTTCAGCTCCTCGGCGCGCTCGCGGTAATCAGGCGAGTTGCGGAGATTGTCGATGAAGCCCGCGACGAAGCGGTCGAACTCATGCCGCATTGGATGGTCGTCATCGGCCTTGATGTCGTCGATCAGGCTCGCACCCGAATGCACGATCTTCTTCAAGAGATAGGCGTCGGCACGGAAGAAGTTGGCCAGCGTCGGCAATTCCTTGCGGATGCGGTCGCGCAAGGCATCCTGTGCATCATCATCCGTCAAAAAGCCGCCCAGCATCCCGATCAGCTCATCGAACAAACGCTGGTGCCGGCGCTGTTCGGTGAAGGTCGAAAGCAGATCCGCCGCAAGCGGCGCCACATCGATCTTCTCGAGCTGGTCGGTCACACGCTTCAGCAGAAAACCGCGCAGACCGGTATTCTCGACCGCCGCCAGCATCTTCGGCATCAATCGTGCGACGAACTCCGACAAGCCCTCTGAGCGCTTCGAATCAGACAGCCAGTCCGCGACAAGCGCCGCGAAGTCGACCTCCTGAAGCTTCTTGCGCACCGGACCCGGCGCGAGAAAGTTCGTCTCGATGAAGCGGCCGAGATTGTCGGCGATCCGGGTCTGATTAGACGGGATGATCGCCGTATGCGGGATCGGCAATCCAAGGGGATGCCGGAACAGCGCCACCACCGCATACCAGTCCGCTAGCCCGCCAATCGCGGCGGCTTCCGCGAAGGCGCCGATAAATCCCAGCACGGGCGACACATCGGCATAGATGCGGCACAGCACGAAAACGAGGACACAAAGCGCAAGCGCGGCCGTCGCCACCGTCTTCACGCGCCGCAAGGCACGCGCTTTTTCAACATCGGTTGCAGATTGGATAAGGGGAGCGTCCGATACCATCAAGCCGCTCGCTGCTGGTCGATCATGCCTGTCATGTCCTGCCATGTAGGCAGGCGCAAGCTTAGAACCAGCCGCGAATCGTCACTTAGGCGAATTCGCGCACCGGCTGTTCGCCCGACTCGCTGGTCAAGATGATGGGCAGCGCACTTTCTTCCACTGGCGATAACACCACCGTGCCGGTCGTTTCACCATCCATGAAGCGCAGATGCGCACCGAATGAGCGCGCAAGCCGGCGCATGGCGACATTGCCGGGGTGAGTCGTGACCTTGAGCTGAATATAGCCGAGCGCCTGCGCATGGCCGATGATGCGGCGAAACAGCCGGCGGCCGAGGCCATGATGCTGAAGGTCGCGCTCGACGCTGAAGGCGATCTCACCTGTTGGGATTTCGAACTCAGGCCGCTCATGCAATTCGGCGGCACCGAGCACATGGTCGTCTTCCACATAGGCGACGACTGTTGCGCCTTCACCGAAGCAGCGATCCGCATAGGCGGCGACAAAGCCTTCCGACGTTCCACCATTGAACCGGTCATGCCGGCTTTCGCCATCCAGCCGCAGCAGATGCTCCTTGAAGCGGCAACGATCCGATGGCCGCAACTGGCGTATCACGCCCGGAAAGGCTAAAGGTGCGGATGAGGCAGAAGTCATGTCAGCTCCACAGGGGTCCTCCCCGAGCGATTGGCCCGACACCCCTCATATTGTGCATTGCAACATAATTTTCAAGCAGACAGCACGTCGCAGTTTTTTCTCTGGAATAATTCTAAACTAGGTCGCATAGTAAGAACACACGAAGCGGGAACGTCCGATGCGTCTGACACGACAAACCAATTACGCGATCCGGATCCTGATGTACTGCGCGGCCAATGACGGTCGCCTCAGCCGGATTCCCGAGATCGCTGCTTCTTACAATGTTTCCGAGCTGTTTCTGTTCAAAATTCTGCAACCGCTCGTGGAACATGGCTTCATCACCACAGTTCGCGGGCGCAATGGCGGCGTAAAGCTTGCCAAGCCGGCCACCGACATCACCTTGTTCGATGTGGTGCGCGTGACGGAAGAAGGCTTCTCCATGGCGGAGTGCTTCGATGCCGACTCGGACTGCCCGCTGATCGACAGTTGCGGCTTGAACGCGTCGCTGCGCCGCGCGCTCGGCGCCTTCTTCGAGGTTCTGGCGGGCGTTTCGATCGCGAGCCTCGCCACGCCTGAAAGCGACATTCACCGTCGACTCGGCCTGCCTGACCTCAAGGACAAGCCGGCTGCCGTTGCCGAACTCAAGAAGGCCAGCTGAGTTAGTGCTGGTTCTAGCCTGAAAACGAAAAAACCGCGCACACAGCGCGGTTTTTTTCGTTTCTACAGGTCCGTAGAGCTTACTTATTGAGGATAAGCTTGCCCTGGCGGGTGATCTTCAGCCGGTAAAGCGAACCGCGATGCTCGATCCCGATTTCCGTTTCGCCGTGGAAAAGGCTGTCGCTTGCCAGCGTGCGCACGGACCGCAAAACCGGTTGCCGATGCTCGATCGGGATCATGGAGATCGCACGAGACTGGGGCCGGAATTCCATGCGGGTTGCGGTAATCGACATCGCTCTCTCCTTCGTGTCGAGGCGGCAGGACCTCCCGCCGCGATTACCTGACTACGATTATCATGTTTTAAACGACGCGCAAGACCTGTATGGGTATTGTGAGATCGAAACATGTGAGGATGATCGGAATGAGACTGGGGACAATCATCGCGGCTGCAACGGCGAGCACGCTGATGATGCTGGGGTCGGGTGGCAATGTCTTGGCGCAGTCCGCGCCGTCCTTGTCGCTGGAATTCAATGGGCTGGAAAAGTCTGATAATGGCTGCCGCCTGACCTTCGTGGTCAATAACGGCTTCCCGAACACGCTGAACCGCGCGGCTTTCGAGATCGCGATGTTCAACACGGAAGGCGCGGTGGACCGCCTGACCGTGCTGGAGTTCAAGGAACTGCCGGCGGGCAAGACCAAGGTCACCCGCTTCAACCTGGCCGGTGCGGATTGCGCCAAGATCGGCCGCATCCTGGTCAACGAAGTCACCGACTGCACCGGCGAAGGCGTCGACACGGCAACCTGCCGCGCAGCCTTGAAGACCAATTCGCGCGCTGGCTCAGTTCAGTTCGGGCTCTGAGATTTACGGGAGAAAGCGACGATGTATGTAGCGATGAACCGCTTCAAGGTGGTGTCGGGTTCGGAAGCCGACTTCGAGGCTGTGTGGAAGAACCGCGATTCCAGGCTGAACGAAATGGAAGGCTTCAAGACCTTTCACCTACTGCGTGGGCCCTTAAACGAGCAGGAAGGCTACACGCTCTACGCTTCCCACACGATCTGGGAAAACGAAGAAGCCTTCCGCGCCTGGACGCGCTCGGAGCACTTCCGCGCCTCCCACCGCAACACCGGCGACTCGAAGCCGGCCTATATCGGTCATCCCCAATTCGAGGGTTTTACGCCCGTCGAAGGCGCCTGATCGCCGTCGGCGCAGAACGCGCTCATCAACGCTAAACGAAAAACGCCCGCATCGCTGCGGGCGTTCTTGTAACCAGGCAATAGCGCCCGATGTTTCCATTGGGCCAAGGCATCTTAAAGCCCGCTTGAAGCCCCGCTGAAACCCGTCCCGCCTTCCGACGACCCGGCCAACAGGCTGGCATTGCCGCCGGCCGCCGTCGTGTCCACGCACACAGCGCGTTCATGCGCATAGGCCGTCGGGTTGAACACCTCAGAAATCACCGGGATGATCGCGCCCGAACGGCGGGCAAGACCCTGCCGAAGCGCCCGCAACGCCTCTCCATCGCCAGCGAAGGCCACGGCATCAACGTTGAGCGCCGCCAGATCGTCCGGATTGACTTGACCATCCACCGCCTGCAGCGGCAGCTCCTTGCCGATCAGCCCTGAAAGCAAACGCGTCGCGCCATTGGCAACCGCCAGCACGCTGTTGCCCGCAGCCAGCGCCTGCACCACCTGCGCCATCAGCGCGTCCGCATCCGGCCCGAGGCAAAGCACCCGGCCGCGTGGATAAAGCTGCAGCGTGTTGCCCTCACCCGTCGGCCCTAGCAGATCGACCGGACCATATTCGGTCGAAGCCGCCACGCTCATCGCCGCCCGCGCCTTGCCGCGCAGAACCTTGCGCAGCG
>NZ_DAMBUH010000141.1:0-7134 GCF_032053605.1 Tianweitania sp. | reverse complement strand
TCGCGCTCGCGCGAAGGACGCCGGCATCGACCTTCGCCAAGTGCAGGGCACCGGCCCGGCCGGCCGCATCAGCCATGCCGATCTCGACGCGGTGTTCGAGAAGGGTGCCGGCCAAGGCGGCGGCTCAGCCAAACGCGGTCTGGCGGCGGACACGTCGGTCAAGGACATCAAGATCGTCGGTCTGCGCCGCATGATCGCCGACAAGATGACGGCGTCGAAGAAGCACATTCCGCACATCACCTATGTCGAGGAAGTCGACGTCACCAAGGTGGAAGAGCTGCGGGCGACGCTGAACAAGACCAAACGCGACGACCAGCCGAAGCTGACCTTGCTGCCCTTCCTGATCAAGGCGGTGGTTCTGGCGGTGCGCGACGAGCCTGTGGTGAATTCGATCTTCGACGACGAAACCGGTGTCGTGCATCAATATGGCGGCGTGCATGTCGGCATGGCCGTGCAAACGCCGACCGGGCTGATGGTCGCCAACGTCAAACATTGCGAAGCGCGCGATCTGTGGGACACGGCTAGTGAAGTGAACCGGCTGGCGGATTCGGCGCGCAAGGGCACGATCACGCGCGACGAGCTGCGCGGCTCGACCATCACCATCACCTCGCTGGGTGCGCTGGGCGGCCTCGTGCACACGCCGATCATCAACCATCCGGAAGTCGCTATCGTCGGCGTCAACAAGATGCAGATCCGGCCGATGTGGGATGGGCGGGAGTTCGTGCCGCGCCAGATGATGAACCTGTCGTCGTCCTTCGACCATCGCATCGTCGATGGCTGGAACGCCGCGACCTTCGTGCAGCGCATCAAGCAGCTGCTCGAAGAACCCGCCCTTTTGTTCATGGAGGGCTGAGCATGGCTGCCTATCGTTGCATGGTTCTGGTGATCGGCGGCGGGCCCGGCGGCTATGTCGCGGGCATCCGTGCCGGCCAGCTCGGCCTCGACACGATCCTGGTGGAAGCGGCGCGTGTCGGCGGCACCTGCCTCAATGTCGGCTGCATCCCCTCCAAGGCGCTGATCCACGTCGCCGAACAGTTCGAGGCCGCGCATCGCTTTACGGGTGACAATGCGCTGGGCATCTCGGTGTCATCGCCCAAGCTCGATCTTGCGACTGCGATGGCGTGGAAAGACGGAGTGGTGGGCAAGCTCACCGGCGGCGTGGCCGGCCTGCTTCGCAAGGCGAAGGTACGGGTGATCGAGGGCACGGCGACGTTCAAGGACGGCAAGACCGTCGAGGTCGCCAAAGTGGACGGCGAGAGCGATACGATCACGGCCGAGCATGTGATCATCGCGACCGGTTCGGAATCGGTCGAGCTGCCGTTCCTGCCATTCGGCGAGGATGTGATCTCGTCTACCGGCGCGCTGGCGCTTGAATTGGTGCCGGAGAAGCTTTGCGTTGTCGGCGGCGGGTATATCGGGCTGGAGCTTGGTATCGCTTATTCCAAGATGGGCTCGGCGGTGACCATCGTGGAAATGGCCGACCGTGTTCTGCCGCTCTACGACGCTGAACTCACCGGACCGGTGACCAAGCGGCTCGATGAACTCAGCATCACGGTGCTGACCGGCGCGAAAGTGACGGGCGCCAAGGACGGTTCTGTGGAGGTGGTGGATGCGTCGGGCGCTACTCGCCAGATCTCGGCCGACAAGATCCTGGTGACGGTGGGTCGTCGTCCCTTCACCAAGGGTCTCGGGCTGGAAAACCTCGCGCTCGACATGGATCGCGCTTTCATCAAGATCGATGATCGCTGCCGCACGTCCATGCGCGGTGTCTATGCGATCGGCGACGTGACGGGCGAGCCGATGCTGGCGCATCGCGCGATGGCGCAGGGCGAGCTGGTGGCCAATGTGATCGCCGGCCAGAACGACAGCTGGGACAAGCGCTGCATCCCCGCGATCTGCTTTACCGATCCGGAGATCGTTTCAGCCGGGTTGCAGCCGGAAGAGGCGAAGAAGTCCGGCTTCGAGACGATCGTCGCGAACTTCCCCTTCCGCGCCAATGGCCGCGCCATGACGATGGAGCGCGAGGACGGTTTCATCCGCATCGTTGCGCGCAAGGACAACCATCTGGTGCTGGGCATCCAGGCGGTGGGTGCTGGGATTTCGGAGATGGCGGCAGGCTTTGGGCTGGCGATCGAGATGGGCGCCTGCCTTGAAGACATTGCCGGCACGATCCATTCGCATCCGACGCGTGGCGAAGCCTTGCAGGAAGCGGCGCTGAAAGCGCTCGGTCACGCACTGCATATGTGACGGATACGGCCGGGCATGTGTCCGGCCGGTTCCTTCCTCGGTTCGTTACACGGCTGCCGAATGGCGGGCGGCACCGGTTGCAAGGTAATCGTCGAACCAGGATGCGACGACGCGCACGAAGGGGCGGCCTTGCGGCGTGACGATGAAGCGCTCGCCTTCCATATGGACGAGATCGTCGGGATCGGCGGCAACGAAGCTGGCGGCTTGGCGAAGCAGCGCTTCAGCTTGGGCAGGATAAAGCGTCCGCAGCTCGGCGGCATCAAAGGCGAAGCCGCACATCAACATTTCGATGATCCAGCGGCGCGCCTTGTCAGCTTCGCTGAGGGCAAAGCCGCGGGCCACCGGCAGTTCGCCGGCCAGAGCACGGCGGCTATATTGCGCGGTTGCGGTGATCGACTGGATGTAGCCCTGCGGCAGCGAGCCGATTGAGGACGCGCCCAAGCCGATCAGCACATTAGCGGAATCGGTAGTGTAGCCCTGGAAGTTGCGGCGCAGCGTGCCGTTCAGCGCGGCTTGCGCCATTGTATCGCTCGGCAAAGCGAAGTGGTCGATGCCGACCGCGATATAGCCGGTTTCGGTGAGCAGCCGTGCACCTAGGGCTGCCTGCGCGAAGCGCTGTTCCATGTTCGGCAGCGCGGCCTCGTCGATCATGGTTTGGTGCTTCTTCATCCAGGGCACATGCGCATAGCCGAACAAAGCGACGCGGTCCGGGTTCAGGCTGATTACCTGCTTGATGGTGGCGGCCAGCGTTTCTTCCGTCTGGTGCGGCAGGCCGTAAAGGACGTCGAGATTGGCCGATTTGACGCCGCGCTGGCGAAAACCTTCAAGCGCGTCGCGGGTTTGTTCGAAGCTTTGCAGGCGGTTGATGCTCTGCTGAACCTTGAGGTCGAAATCCTGCACGCCAAAGCTCGCGCGGGTCGCGCCGAACGCGCCCCAGCCATCGAGGCGGGCCTGGTTGATGTCGTTAGGATCGACCTCGACGCTGATCTCGCAGGTCGGCAGAATGGTGAAGTGCTTGTCGAGTGTGGCGCGCAGCCGGGCCAGGTCGGCCGGCTCGATCATGGTCGGCGAGCCGCCGCCGAAGTGGATCGCGCATACCGGCTGTGCGCGGCTTAGGTGGCGCGCGACAGTTTCGATCTCCATATTCAGAGCATCGAGATAGGCCGCGATGGGGTCGTAACGCATCACCTGCTTGGTGTGACAGCCGCAGAACCAGCACAATCTGTCGCAGAACGGTAGATGCAGATAAAGTGATAGAGGTTCGTTCGGGTTGATTTCACCAAGCCAGCGCGCGTAAGTTTGCTCGTTGATCCCATCATGGAAATGCGGGGCAGTGGGATAGCTGGTGTAGCGAGGCACGGGACCCGCATAACGGGCAATCAAATCGGCAGTCATAGGAACACTCCAGGCTGTCAATGACTTAGCCCTCAACGCCTTTCGTGTTGTTGATCTCGATCAAGGTTGGAGACGCTTTTACGGAAGCTCAGACGCGTGAATTGCAAACCGGACCAGGCAGGTTCTTTGCCAGTTTGAGGATGAACGCGGGGAAGAAGTCGGAATTTTTGATGGCAGACCGCAGGGATATTCATAATTCAGACCAGCCAGTGCTTTGTCAGAGTTGCGAAGCGCGGCACAACGGCATGTGCGGCGTTCTGGAGCCAAGCGAACTGCTCGCCTTATCGAAGATCACGCGAGTGATCCGGCATGAGGCCGGTGCGGAACTGGCGTCGGAAGCGCAGCCGGTAGACTCTTATGCCAATGTGATGCGCGGCGTGGTGAAGCTCACCAAAACGCTGGAAGACGGGCGCCAGCAGATCGTCGGCCTGCAATTTGCGCCGGATTTTCTGGGGCGGCTTTACACAAAGGAAAGCGCGGTCACGGCCGAGGCTGCGTCCGACGTCGATCTATGCCGCGTGCCGCGCGCAGCACTCGAGCGGCTGATGTCGGAAAATCCGGCCCTCGAACACAGGCTGATGCAGCAGACCTTGCGCGAGCTCGATGAAGCGCGCGACTGGATGGTGACGCTTGGCCGCAAGACGGCATCGGAAAAGGTCGCGAGCTTCCTTTACCTGATCGCCACGCATCTCGATCCAAGCCACGAGGGAGAGGCGATCCGGCATTTCGATCTGCCACTGACGCGCAGCGACATTGCCGATTTTCTTGGGCTGACGCTGGAAACCGTGTCGCGTCAGTTGTCCAAGCTGCGCGCCGACAAGGTGATCGCGATCACCGGCAACCGCCATGTCGACGTGATGGACATGGCGCGCCTGAAAAGCCGCTGCGGCTGAGCGTCTAAGCAACCGCGCGTGGTGCGGGCGTCGTGCTCCACGACATTTCCAGCAGCGGCGTCAGCAATTCGCGCTCGAAGGCGATGTGACGGCGCACGCTTTCAAAGAAGCCGCGCAGCATGTAGCCGGCAGCGTCACCCGACAGGCGGTTCTCGCCCTTGCCGATCGCCAGCAGCGTGTCCTGCAGTTCTTCGGCAAAACACATGTCCTCGTAGTGCTCGTAACGTAGCCGATCTAGCGTGGCCGGCATGGTTTTCAGCGTGGTGGACAGGGGCTCGAGAGCGGGAAACAGCACGGCTTCTTCTAGGCGATGCGCATCGGCAACCGTGCGGCACACGGCACGCGCCACATGCAGGCATTGTTGCCGGTCGATATTGGACGGCAGGCTGTCGGCGATGGATTCGAGCTGATCGCAGAGATGCAGCATATCATCATGGCTGGTGCCAAGACTGGTCAAAGCAAGCTGAAGCGAAGTGCGAGGCATCAGAAACTTCCTCCCGAAGCGATAATCGGATGTCGTCTTGAGCGGTGCGGTTGGCCGTCGGAACCAAGCCTGCCCGATGAAAGCGTTTGAGGACGCGGTGCGCAGCGTGGTTTGCCGGGCGCGAGCATCCTGTTTCGGGCTGTCGGTTTTTCCATCATGGCCGCAGAGTAGCGGGGAAGCGAGTGCTGCACTTTGATCTGGATCAGACAAACCGCATCGCATGGCTTGTCAGGTATCAGCTGTGCGCTGCCGCAAACCTTAACACTTTGCTAATTGCCGCCGCGCTAGGAGCGAAGACCCTGTCGCGGTTGATCGCCTGCGGAGAGGGCAGGGGTCGACTGGAGGCTGTTATCGGCCACCGTTGAGGGGACGCATTGGGGAACCGGCAATGCCGCGCACAGAAAATCTGCGTATGCTGATGTTTGCGCTTCAGCAGGATCTCAACAACGAGTTCCTGAAGCGTCTGGTGCGCCGCCTCATCCTCGATGTTCCCGGCTTCCAGGGCGATGCCTTTGTGCGGGATCTGCAGGATTATGCCGACGCGCTCGAGCAGGGTCTTGGCAGCGTCAGCACGCCACTTCCCACCAAGGCGATGGCTTGCGAGATGTGGCTGGAAAAGATCGATCTGGTTCAGATGGCCATGGCCGAAAACGGTTCTGATGAGGACGGCGGCGCGGCGCGTCCGTAGGAATACAATTCGGCTCTTCGCCGAGTTTTCCGCCAGGTGGCAGTTTTTCCCCTTTGCCGAGCAACAATCATGCAACCCTTTGCGGGGCTCGCCCGTTGGCGAGTAAGATCAAGTTCGCGAGGGCAGGATTGTCTGAGGTCGTGATTGACAGCGCCGAAAGGTCGGCCGCGCTTCTGGCGGTGCTTGGCAATGCCAAGCGCCTGTTGGTCATGCATCACCTGTTGCAGGACGAATTGGCCGTTAACGAGCTGGCGCGACGCGTCAATCTCAGCCAATCCGCGATTTCCCAACATCTTGCACGCTTGCGCGAAGCCGGGCTTGTGGAAACAAGGCGTGATCGTCAGACCATCTATTATTCCAGCCGCTCCGAGATCGCCCGCCGCCTGCTTGGCGCGCTGGACGGCTATTTTTCCGAAAACCAGAGCGCCGCTGAATAGAAGCCGGCTTATTGTTGCTGGCTCATCTCTGCTTCTTCAAGCACATGCGCGACGCCCTTCACCGCCAAGCCAACACGGCTGCCGGTCGGTGGAATGTCGACACCGCTGACGCGCAGATGCAGCGGCGGATGGTTGCGCTGATCGATCAGCCTGAGCTGCAGCGTCCAGTTGGCGCCGCTAAAGGCTGCATGCAGGATTTCGAGCTGCGGCTGCCCCCTGTCTGCCGGAACAAGCTGGATCTGTTCGGGACGCAGCAGGATTTCGGCCGTGCCGGATGGTTCAGGCTTGGCGATGGGGAAGCGGCCGAGCGGGGTGGAGGCCGTGCCACCGTCGAGCATAGCGGGCAGGATCAGGGCGTCGCCCAAAAACAGCGCTGTTTCCCGATCGGCAGGGTGAAAATACACGTCGCGGGGCGTTCCCCGTTGCACCAGCCGGCCGCCGCGCATCAGAGCTACCTGATCGGCAAAGGACAGGGCTTCGGCTTGGTCATGGGTGACGAGAACGGCGGTGATGCCTGCGTCGCCGAGGATCTGCGTGACGGCTTGGCGCATCTGCTCGCGTAAGCCGGTATCGAGCGCCGAGAAAGGTTCGTCGAGGAGCATCAGGCGAGGCTGACGAGCCAGCGCGCGCGCCAAGGCGACACGTTGCTGCTGACCGCCGGACAACTGGTGCGGGCGGCGCTCCAGCATGGCGAGGTCGAGGCCGATCAGTGCCATCAGGTCGCCGATGCGCTTCTTGCGATCGGGCGAGCGGCGCTCGAGGCCGAAGGCAATGTTGTCGGCGATGCTGAGATGGGGAAACAGCGCGCCATCCTGCGAGACGATGCCGATGCCGCGAAGATGCGCGGGCACGGCGTTGGCGTCGTCCACCAGGGTTGCGTTATCGAGTTCGATCGTACCGGCATCGGCGGCTTCGAAGCCGGCGATGATGCGCAACAAAGTGGATTTGCCGGAACCGGACGGGCCTACGATCGCAGTGCGGCTGCCTTGG
>NZ_DAMBUH010000140.1:0-7397 GCF_032053605.1 Tianweitania sp. | reverse complement strand
GGAACCTACCTCCTCCCAGGAACCGGTCACCCATACGACGCCCGCCGGATCTCCTCCCCCGGCGGGCGTTGTCGTATGCGGAGGATCCTCATCGCATCTTGATCCCTCCCGGCCTGCATTTGATTGCACGGCACACGGCAAGAGCGTATTTGGACCCCATGACATCAAATCCCATTCATATCATCGGCGGCGGTCTCGCCGGCTCCGAAGCAGCCTGGCAGATCGCCTCCGCCGGCATTCCCGTTAAGCTGCACGAAATGCGGCCCGTCCGCGGCACCGAAGCCCACAAGACAGACGGCCTTGCCGAACTCGTTTGTTCGAATTCCTTCCGTTCCGACGATGCGCAAGCCAATGCCGTCGGTCTGCTACATGCCGAGATGCGGCTCGCCGACTCGCTGATCATGGCGTGCGCCGACGCTAACCAGGTTCCCGCCGGCAGTGCGCTGGCAGTGGATCGCGAGGGCTTCTCGCAGGCAGTCACCGCCAAGCTCGAAGCCCATCCGCTAATTACCATCGAACGCGAGGAAGTCGCTGGTTTGCCGCCTGAAGCATGGAATCAGGTCATCATCGCGACCGGCCCGCTGACCGCACCAAACCTTGCCAGCGCCATCCAGGCTCAAACCGGCGCCGACGCACTGGCCTTCTTCGACGCCATTGCGCCCATCGTCCATTTCGACACGATCGACATGAATAAGGCCTGGTTCCAATCGCGTTACGACAAGGTCGGTCCGGGCGGCACGGGCAAGGACTATATCAATTGCCCCATGGACAAGGACCAGTATTACGCCTTCGTTCAGGCGTTGATCGATGGCGGCAAGACCGAGTTCAAGGAATGGGAAGGCACGCCCTATTTCGACGGCTGTTTGCCGATCGAGGTGATGGCGGAACGCGGCGTCGAGACGCCGCGCCATGGGCCGATGAAGCCGATGGGCCTGACCAATGCCCATAATCCCCAGACCAAGGCCTATGCAGTCGTGCAGCTCCGGCAGGACAATGCGCTCGGCACGCTCTACAACATGGTCGGCTTCCAGACGAAGCTGAAGCATGCCGAGCAGGTCCGCATCTTCCGCATGATTCCGGGTCTAGAGAATGCCGACTTCGCGCGCCTCGGCGGTCTGCACCGCAACACCTACCTCAACTCCCCGACCTTGCTCGATCATTCCCTTCAGTTAAAGTCGCGGCCGGGCCTCCGTTTCGCCGGCCAGATCACCGGCTGCGAAGGCTATGTGGAGAGTTCAGCGATTGGTCTGCTCGCCGGCCGCTTTGCGGCGGCCGAACGGAACGGCACTCCCGTTTCGGTGCCGCCTTACACGACGGCTTTCGGCGCGCTGCTCGGCCACATCACCGGCGGCCACATCGTGTCGGACGATGAGCCCGGCAAACGCTCCTTCCAGCCGATGAACGTCAATTTCGGCTTGTTCCCACCGGTCGAAGCACCAAAGACGGCCGGCAAGCGTTTGCGTGGCAAGGACAAGATCGTCGCCAAGCGCCATGCGATCACCTCGCGTGCCATCGCCGATTGCCGCGAATGGCTGGGCCTTCCGGCACTGCCGGTTGTGGAAGAGGTTGCCGAAGCAGCTGAGTAGCAACAGCTACCAGCCGCGCGCCGCACTCCGCATCAAGATCCACTGACGGCGAAGATCAGACAGCGGACGAGCTTCATCGAAAGGTTTTTCCGCTTTGACTTTGCCGAGATGCGCCGGCGTCAAGGCAACGGAAAGCATAGCCGGCCGCAAGGATGCCGGCAAGACCGACGCCGCCGCAGCAAACTTACCGTAATGCTCCCGTGCCAACGCCGCCATCATGTCGACTGCGGATGCCACAACGACCGGGTTGTCACCGGCAAGAAAGCTCTCGGGCGTCAAACCGGCAGCCTTGAGCAGATCGAGCGGGACGCTGCATTTGCCGCGTGCACGGTGAAGCGGCATCAAGCGGATCAGCCCGGCAATCCCCATGGCACATCCGCCATGGCCCGCTGCCTCGGCCGCAAGGCGCGCTGCCGCCGGATCAAGCACCAGGCTTGCAAGCTGGATCATTGCCGACGCCGTCTGCCCGCAATAGGCTTCCAGTTCCGTGCGGTCCTGAAAGGGATCGGCATAGAGATCGCCGATGCGCGCATCGAGATAGGCCTCGAAGGCCGAATGCGGCAGTTTAAATTCGTTGATGGTGGCCAGCAGCGCATTGGCGAGCGGAACGCCCTCGCCGCTATAATCGCCCCCGGTCAGAACATCACGCCACCATTGCAAGCGGATCTCGCCGGGCAATGCCTCACGCACCCGCGCGGTGATCTCGGCCACTTCCGCATTGAAGGCGTAAAGCGCGAAAAGATGCGGCCGCCTTTCTTCCGGAGCGTAGAGAACGCTCAGATAGCGATCACGGTCGGACTGCGCGACATGCTCGCGGCAGATGTCGGCGTCAGCGGAGTCCATCACTCCACGCTGAACAGAGCCGCAGCGACTGCACGATCTTCCGCAAGGAGCACGTTGTAGGTCCGAACTGCCGCACCCGTCGACATCGGATCGGACGAGATGCCGAGTTCGCGGAACCGCGTCTTCAGGCTCTTGGGCAGCGGCTGCAACGACAAGCCGGTGCCCACAAGCAGAACTTCAACGCTCTTCGCCTCATCCAGAAGACGCTCGAAGTCCCCCTCTGTCAAAGCCGTCCGATCGGCCGGCTCCCAACCATATATACCGGATGGCAGGCACAGGATCGAACCGCGATGCGACATATCCGCAAAGCGGAAGCCGCCGTCGCCATAGGCTTCGATCGGCGCCCGCCCGGGGAAATGCGCCTGGCGTATTTCCAGCCCCCTCGCCATCAGCTTGGCCTCAAGACTTTGCGGCCGGAGCCCCGGCGGGAAGAGCCGTCTTTGTGTCGGCTTCCTTGTCGAACATGTTGGGCCGCAGCTTGAACAGGATCAGCAGCGGACCAGCGATGAACAGCGAGGAATAGGTGCCGACGAAGACGCCGATGATGATGGCGAACACGAAGGACGAGATCACCTCCCCGCCAAAGAAATAGAGCGACGTCAAGGCAAGCAGCGTTGTGAGCCCCGTCAGCACGGTTCGCGACAGCGTCTGGTTCAGCGCGATGTCGATCACCTGGTCGATCGGCATCTTCTTGTAGCGCCGCAGCATTTCGCGAATACGGTCGTAGATCACCACCGTATCGTTGATCGAATAGCCGATCACCGTCAGGATCGCCGCAATGCTCGACAGGTTGAACTCCAGCCCGAAGAACACATACACGCCGACGATCACGATGACGTCGTGGATCGTGGAGATCACCGCGCCGACGCCGAACTGCCATTCGAAGCGGAACCAGATATAGATCAGCAGCGCCAGCATCGACAAAACGATGCCCATCGTTCCCGTCCAGGCAAGCTCGCCGGACACAGTCGGTCCGACGACCTCGACGCGGCGGAAGTCATAGTCTTCGCTGAGTTCACCCTGCACCTTGGCGACAACCGACTGCTCGGCATTGTCGCCAGCCTGCTGCGTGCCGACGCGCACGATCATCGCGCCTTCGTTGCCGAACTCCTGAACCTGAACTTCGCCCATGTTCAGCTCACTCAACCGCGCGCGAACATCCGCCGCATCAGCCGACTTGTCCTTGGCCTGAAGCTCGATCAGCGAGCCGCCGAGGAAGTCGATGCCATAGTTGAACGGCGTGACCGCAACCATGCCGATCACGACCAGCGAGATCAGGCCGGAAAGCGCAAAGCCGACATTGCGGTAACGCATGAAGGGGATTGAGGGGTTCAACGGCAGGTAATGAACGAGACCCGCCGGATATTCCTTCGGCCGCGAGCGACGCACCCACAGCGCCACCAGCCAACGCGTCAGCGTAAAGGCGGTGAACACGGTGGTGATGATACCGATGCCCAGCGTCACGGCGAAGCCGCGAACAGGACCGGTGCCCATATAGAACAGGATCGCCGCCACGATGAAGGTCGTGACATTGGCGTCCACCACGGTCGCAAGCGCCTGCTTGAAACCCTGGTCGAAGGACTGAACCAGAGATTTCCCTTGCGCGCGCTCTTCTCGGACGCGCTCGAAGATGATGACGTTGGAGTCCACCGCCATGCCCATGGTGAGCACGATACCGGCGATACCCGGAAGCGTCAGCGTGGCGCCCAGCAGCGTCAACAGGGCCACGATCAGCGCAACGTTTGCGGCCAGCGCGATGTTGGCGATCACGCCGAGCTTGCCGTAAACCAGCAGCATGCAGACAACCACCAGCACGGCGCCGACGGCCGAAGCCAGCTTGCCGGCATTGATGGAGTCTTCACCGAGGCTCGGACCAACCGTGCGCTCTTCAACGATCGTCAGATCGGCCGGCAATGCACCGGCGCGCAGAAGAACGGCCAGATCGCTGGCGCTCTGTGCATTGAAGTTGCCCGAAATCTGGCCCTGACCGCCAAGAATCGGCTCGCGGATCTGCGGCGCGGAAACAACCTGGTTGTCGAGAATGATGGCAAACAGCTTGCCCACGTTCTGCTGCGTCGCCTGACCGAAGCGCTGTGCGCCCTGGTTGTCGAAGCGGAACGACACGGTCCACTGGTTGCTGCGCTGATCGAGCGACGGCTGCGCGTCCGTGAGGTTTTCGCCCGACACGATGACACGGTTCTCGATGAGATACGGTACGGGTGGATCATCGGTCGAATACATCACCGTTGATCCAGCCGGCGGACGGCCGCTGACGGCTTCCTGCACCGGCACGGTCTGATCCACCATCTGGAAGGTCAGCTTCGCTGTCTGGCCGAGAATATCCTTCAGACGCTGCGGATCCTGCAGACCAGGCACCTGAACCAGAATGCGGTCGGTGCCCTGGCGCTGGATGATCGGCTCGGTGGTGCCGAGCTCGTTAACGCGGCGGCCGATCACTTCAACCGACTGCTGAACGGCGGAGCTGGTACGATAAGTGATGCCCGCATCCGTCAACGTCAAACGGAACAGTCCCTGCTCCGGCTCGTCCAGAGCCAGTTCCGACACGCTGCCGGCACTGAACAGGCTGGTGGAGATCGGCGCGGTCAGGCCTTCGAGTGCTGTGCGCGCCGCATCGATCTGCTGCGAGTCGCGCACGCGGACCTGCACTGCGCGATTGGTCCCCGAAAGGCCGGAATAGCCGATCTTGGCATCCCGCAGGGTGTTGCGGATCGAATCGCGCGTCGCTTCAAGACGATCGTTGATCAGGTCCTGCTGGCTGACCTGCAACAGGATGTGCGAGCCACCCTGCAGATCGAGGCCGAGCGTCATCGCGCGCTTCGGCAACCAGCTCGGCAGCGAGTCGATCACCTGCTGAGACAACATGTTCGGAATTGAGACCACAACGCCCAAGGCTACGACTAGCCAGATCGCGAAGGTCTTCCAGCGGGAAAAATAAAGCATGTTGCCTCTATCGGCGCAAAGTCGTTACGGCGGGCATGCCGCCGCGAATGCGGTTATTTCTTGGCGTTCTGGTTGGCGACTGGTTCGCCCTTCACGCGCACATCGGCGATCGTGGAGCGCAGCGCCGTCACCTTGAGGCCGTTGCCGAGATCGACTTCGAGTTCGTTGTCGTCGATCACCTTGACGACCTTGCCGATCAGACCGCCGCCGGTGACGACGGTATCACCGCGCCGCACATTCGACAGCATGTCGCCACGCTTCTTCAGCTGGGCGCGCTGCGGACGGATGATCAGGAAGTACATGATGACGAAGATCAGGATGAACGGTAGGACGCTCATCAGGATTTCGGGTGTCCCGCCGGTTACGGATTGGGCATAGGCCGGTGTGACGAACATGCTGCGAATCTCCAGACAAAGCGATAGGCGGCAGGCCCGAGGCCTCCCGAAAGTGCGCGGACTATAGTCGCCCGCCGCGTAGAAGCAACCGCCTCACCCGCCCACTCCCGTGCTTTTCGCATGCCGTACCGCGTGGTACACCTCGACACTAATCCCTGTCCGCAAGAGAGTTACGAGTGAATATGAACGGAGCAGACCTTCAAGCGCTGAGTTCCAAGCTGGATCGTCTCATCGCAGCGATTGAACGGCTGGGGCCCCAACCCGCCCTCGCCCCCGACTTCTCCCAGGCCGATTGCTATGTGTGGTCGGCTGAGAAAACCGCGCTGGACCCCGTTCCGAACGTCAATCGTGTTGATATCGGCCTGATCAAGGGCGTCGATCATGTGCGCGATATCTTGGTCGATAACACGGAACGCTTCGCCCGCGGCCTGCCGGCCAACAACGTGCTGCTTTGGGGCGCGCGCGGCATGGGTAAATCGTCACTCGTGAAGGCTGCTCACGCCGCGATCAATCATGCGTCAGATCGCCCTTTGAAGCTGATCGAGATCCACCGCGAGGACATCGACACGCTGCCCAAGCTGCTCGGCATGCTGAAAAGCTCGGACGACCGCTTCATCCTGTTTTGCGATGACCTCTCCTTCGATCATGACGACACCTCCTACAAGTCGCTGAAGGCCGCGCTTGAAGGCGGGGTCGAGGGTCGGCCGGAAAACGTCATCTTCTATGCGACCTCGAACCGTCGCCACCTCCTGCCGCGCGACATGATCGACAATGAGCGCTCCACAGCCATCAATCCCGGCGAAGCGGTCGAGGAAAAGGTCTCGCTATCAGACCGCTTCGGCCTCTGGCTCGGCTTCCACAAATGCAGCCAGGACGATTACCTAGCGATGGTCAAAGGCTATGCGGAACACTACCGCCTTAGCATCGACGCCGATCGCCTGATTGCCGAGGCGCTGGAATGGGCCACCACGCGCGGCAGTCGCTCCGGCCGCGTTGCCTGGCAGTTCGTGCAGGATCTTGCCGGACGGCTGGGTCAGCCACTGAAAGGCTGAAACGAAAAAGCCCGCCACGCGTGAAAGCGGGCGGGCATTTCGGGGAGCCGGACTGGAGAAAACGGCTCCCGGTCGTGGATCACTAAAGCGCTATCCGGGAAGGCCTATTCCAGGAAGGTCGAAGGATCGACCGGCGAAGAATTCTTGCGCACCTCGAAATGGAGCTTCGGGCTCTCGGTGGAACCGCTCATCCCCGACAGCGCCAGTTCCTGACCGCGCTTCACGGTCTGGCCGCGCTGAACCTTCAGCGAGCTGGCATGGCCGTACACCGTGACCAGACCATTCTCGTGGCGCACCAGAACGGTGTTGCCGAATTCCTTGAGGCCGTCGCCGGCATAAATCACGACGCCATTCTCGGCAGCCTTCACCGGCGTGCCTTCCGGCACGGCGATGTCGATGCCGTCGCCAGCCTTGCCGCCGCCCTTGCCGTAGTTCGAAATGACCTTGCCGCGCACCGGCCAGCGCATCTTGCCGATACCGGTGCCGCCTGGTGCTTCCGCGTCCGAATCTTCCACGATCGCGCGCGCCGTCTGCTTAGGCGGCGTATAGGATGCCTGTTG
>NZ_DAMBUH010000139.1:229-7430 GCF_032053605.1 Tianweitania sp. | reverse complement strand
GCTGATCCATCTTGCCGGCGGCACCACGGAGCTTCGCGCCGCCCTGCGCTCGCTGCCGGTCACAGCCTCGTTCGATGGTACGGCCGGCCTTTCGGCGGAAGCGCTGGTCACCGGCACCTTGCAGCTTTCCACGCCTTCGGCCAGCCGGGCTGCAAGCTGGCTGCAGGTCGAGCTAGCCTCCGACATGGCGCCGGGCGCGCTGGAATTTTCCGGCCAGCTGTCCGGCTCGGCGGAGCGGCTGAAGTTCACCAGCGCCTCGCTCATCCTCGACGGCAATACAGGGATCGGCGGCTTCGATGTGTCATTCGAAGACGAGGTTCCTGCGATCTCCGGCACGTTGGCTTTCGACGTGCTGGACCTGCCGACCATGCTCGGCGTCTTTTCGCCGCTCCTGCCGCAGATGCAGACGGAAGCGATCGATCCTTCCGCTTACATCAACCGGATGAAGCTCGATCTGCGCTTGTCGGCTTCGACTGCGCGCGCCGGTCCGGTTTCCTTAAGCGAAATCGCTGCCACTGCGCAGGTCCGCCCCGGTCTCGCCGTGCTCGATATTTCCGACTCCACGGCCTTCGGCGGCACCTTGCAGGCGGGCATCCGCGCTTCGCGTCAGCCGGGCTCTGAAGTGGTCGACCTTCGCCTGCTTGCGTCCGACTTCGACGGCGCGGCGGCGGGCGATGCACTTGGGCTGCAAGCCTTGTTGCCGGCTTCGCGCGGCACGCTGTCCCTGACGCTGAAGGGCACTGGCGAGACCTGGGAACGCGTTCTGGAAAGTGCCGACGGCACCTTCTCGGCCGGCTTTGCGCGCGGCACTTTGCGCAGCTTCAACCTCGACCAGTTTCTGGCTCGGCTCAACGATGGCGGCTTCTTCGCCTTGAAGGATGTCTCCGGCGGTTCGCTGGCCATCGAGGGCGTCCAGGCAAAGGCCACGATGGATGATGGCGTGGCGCGCGTGACGCAGGCTACGGTGGACACGATCGACCGCCGTATCGTGATGGAAGGCATCGTGCCTTATGTCGGCGGTCTTGCCTTGAGCGGCGATGTGAGGCTGGTCCCGCCGCCGTCATCGACCGCGCCAAACCCGCTGCAACAAGGCGCCACGCAGCAAACACCGCTGGCAAGCTTCTTCGTCGGCGGGTCCTGGAACGCGCCGTTCATCTCTTCGATGACGATGCGCCCGCCACTGGAATAGATCAGGCCCGCTGGGCAGCCTGTTCGTCGCGCCGGCGCTGCACTTCGCGGCGCTTGTTCACCACCGAGGCAATCAGCACGCCGGTCGCAACGATGGCGATCAGGATCGTGCAGATCGCGTTGATTTCCGGCGTCACGCCAAGTCGCACCTGGCTGTAGATCTTCATCGGCAGCGTGGTGGCGCCCGGACCGGAGGTGAAGCTCGCGATCACCAGATCATCCAGCGACAGTGTGAAAGCCAGCATCCAGCCGGAAATGATGGCCGGCGCGATCACCGGCAAGGTAATGGCGAAGAAGGTCTTCACCGGCGTCGCACCCAGATCCATTGCCGCTTCTTCCAGAGAGCGGTCGAAGGTGAGCAGGCGCGACTGAACGACGACAGCCACGAAGCACATGGAAAAGGTGATATGCGCCAGCGTCACCGTCATCATTCCGCGATCGACGCCAAGCGCCACGAACAACAACAAGAGGGACAGGCCGGTAATGACTTCCGGCATCACCAGCGGCGCGAATACCATGCCGGAAAACAGCAGCCGGCCGCGAAAGCGGGTGTAGCGGGTGAGCGCCAGTGCCGCCATCGTACCCAGCACGGTTGCGGCGGTTGCCGAAACGAGGCCGACCCTCAGCGTGACCCAGGCGGCATCGAGCAGAGCCTGGTTGTGCCAAAGCGTGACATACCACTGCGTGGAGAACCCGGCCCACACCGTGACGAGGCGCGACGCGTTGAAGGAATAGATGATCAGAAGCACGATCGGCAGGTAAAGGAAGGCAAAGCCTGCCGTAACCGATGCGATGTTGAACCGGCTCCAGCCGCCCCCGTTCATCGGCCCTGCTCCTGCGTCTTTGCCTGCGCCTGCTGGAAGATCATAATCGGGATCACAAGCAAAAGCAGCAGGATCACCGCCACCGCTGACGCCACCGGCCAATCGCGGTTCGAAAAGAACTCATTCCACAGCGTGCGGCCAATCATCAGCGTTTGCGAGCCGCCGAGCAGATCGGGGATCACGAACTCACCGACCGCGGGAATGAACACCAGCATGCAGCCGGCGATGACGCCGGGGCGCGACAGCGGAAACGTCACCTTCCAGAACGCGCCGGTCGGCGTGCAGCCAAGGTCTTGGGCTGCTTCCACAAGGGAATGATCCATCTTTTCCAGCGCCGCATAAAGCGGCAGCACCATGAACGGCAGGTAGGAATAGACGATGCCGATGAAGATCGCCGTATGCGTGTTCAGGATCACCAGTGGCGTGTCGATGACGCCCGTCCAAAGAAGGAACTGGTTGAGGAGGCCTTCGGGCTTGAGAATGCCGATCCAGGCATAAACACGGATCAGGAAGCTCGTCCAGAACGGCAGGATGACGAGCATCACCAGCGTCGGCCGGATCGTCGTCGGCGCTCGCGCCATGCCATAGGCCATGGGATAGCCGACCAGCAAAGTCAGCACGGTCGAGATCGCCGCAATCACGACGCTCGAGACGTAGGCCTTGAAGTACAGCGCGTCTTCGGTGAGCCAGAGATAGTTGTCGAAGGAGAAGCTGCTGAGTTTACCTAGAAAGCCCGTCAACCCATCGAAGGTAGGCTGGTAGGGCGGCATCGCGGTTGCCGTTTCCGACAGCGAAATCTTTGCCACGATCAGAAACGGAACGAGAAAGAAGACCAGCAGCCAGAGATAAGGAACGATGATGACGAGCTTACCGGACAGGCCCCTCAGGAACCCATGCATGCCGGCACCTGTAGCGTCAGGCGTCGGAGCTACTGGGTCGGCGCCGGGTGCGAAAGACTGAGTCATCGGGCCGCCTCAGCGCGTCAGCACGATGCCGGCATCCGGCTTGAAGGAAATCCAGGCGCGGTCGCCCCAGGTCAGTGGATCCTCGGCCAGACGATTGTTGTTGATCACCGTCGCCTTGACGATGCGGCCGTCATCCAGCTTTACATTGTAGTTGGTGACGTCGCCGAGATAGGCGATGTCGAAGATCTCACCCTGAGCCGAATTCACTCCAGTTTCTTCCGGTTTTTTGGAAGAAACCCGGATTTTTTCCGGCCGAACTGCGTAGTTTACTCCGGCTTTTTGCTCGGAATTTCCGGGATTGACCGTCCGAATAAGCAGGTCTGGGCCGATCTGGATGTCCGCCGACGTTTCGTCGCGGCGTGTCACCTCGCCTTCGAACAGGTTCATGCTGCCCACGAAATTGGCGACGAAACGCGAGCCGGGCGCTTCGTAGATTTCCTGCGGCGTCGCAACCTGCATGACCTCGCCCTTGTCGAGAATGGCAATGCGATCGGCCATGGTCATGGCCTCTTCCTGATCGTGGGTCACCACAACAAAGGTCAGGCCAAGATCCTGCTGCAGGTCCATCAGCTCGAACTGCGTTTCTTCGCGCAGCTTCTTGTCCAAGGCGCCAAGTGGTTCATCCAGAAGGAGAACCTTCGGCCGCTTGGCCACGGATCGCGCCAAGGCCACGCGCTGCCGCTGGCCGCCTGACAGCTGGTGCGGCTTGCGCTTGGCGAACTGTTCGAGCTTCACGAGCTTCAGCATTTCGGCGACGCGCTTGGCAATATCGGCCGACGCCATGCCTTCCTGCTTCAGACCGAAGGCGATATTCTTTTCCACCGTCATATGCGGAAACAGCGCATAAGACTGGAACATCATATTGACCGGCCGCTTGTGCGGCGGCACGCCGCGCAGATCTTGCCCATCCAACAGGATGCGCCCGGATGTCGGTTCGTCAAAGCCCGCCAGCATGCGCAAAAGCGTGGACTTGCCGCAGCCCGAAGCGCCTAGCAGCGCATAGAATTCGCGCTCATAGATGGTGAGCGACAGGTTGTTGACGGCGGTGAAATCACCGAACTGCTTGGTGACGTTCTCGAACTGGATGTAAGGCTTTGCGGCCGGGTCGGTCCACGGCGAGAAGTTGCGGCGGATACTGTTCAGCGACTTAACGGCCATGCACGTCCTACTTTCCCGGCGCAACAGCGCCGGACAGCATGGCTGAGGTCAGCGACCCCAGCCGGTTGCCCTTCATTCCCATCCGGGGCGACAAAGACCGCCGCGCCCCGACGCTTGTTGTTACTGACCCGTGACGATCGCCGTCCAGGCACGCGTCACGAGACGCTGGGCGCGCGGATCGTAGGGCTGCACCGTGAACAGCTTCGCCAGCATGGCTTCGTCAGGATAGATCGCCTTATCGTTCAGGATTTCGGCATCCAGCATCGGCTGCGACGCCTTGTTGCCGTTGGCGTAGAAGACATAGTTCGATGCCTTGGCCGCGATGTCCGGCTTCATCATGAAGTTGATGAATTCGTGGGCTTCTTCGACATGCTTGGCATCGGCCGGGATGGCCATCTGGTCGAACCACATCTCCGCGCCCTCGTTCGGGATCACGTAATTGATCTCGACGCCCTGCTTGGCTTCCGCCGCACGATCGCGCGCCTGGAACAGATCGCCGGAAAAGCCGACGGCCAAGCAGATATCACCATTGGCCAGTGCGTTGATGTATTCCGAGGAGTGGAACTTGCGGATCGACGGACGGATCGACAGCATCAATTCCTGGGCCTTGGCAATGTCGTCGCCGTTGGTGGAGTCCGGAGCCAGGCCAAGATAGTTCAGCGCGGTCGGCAGCACGTCGGTCGGCGAATCCATGAAATACACGCCGCAGCTTGCAAGCTTGGCGATGTTTTCCGGCTTGAACACGACGTCCCAGCTGTCGATCTGATCCGTGCCGAGGGCTGCCTTTATCTTCTCGACATTGTAGCCGATGCCGGTGGTGCCCCACATGTAGCTGACGGAGTATTCGTTGCCGGGATCGAAGGCCGCGACACGCTGTTCCACCACGTCCCACATGTTGGCGAGGTTCGGCAGCTTGGTCTTGTCGAGCTTCTGGTACACGCCGGACTGGATCTGGCGGGCGAGGAAGGGGCTGGCGGTCGGCACCACCACGTCATAGCCGCTGCCGCCGGCGAGAAGCTTGGTTTCAAGGATCTCGTTGGAATCATAGACGTCGTAAACGACCTTGATGCCCGTTTCCTTGGTGAACTCTTCGATGATCGAGGAATCGATATAGTCCGACCAGTTGTAAACGTTGACCACCCGCGCCTGGGCGCCGGCCGGCACAGTGAAAAGGATGGCGGCAGCCGCGAGCCAGAGGGTCTTGTGCATCATTTGTCTCCGATTCCTTCCGCGCAAACGCGTTTCATTCCAAGGATCTGTTAAATTGAGCCTATTGGCGTTTGCCGGGAGCGGCAAGCGGCAATCGCGGTGTTTCCGCCCGTTTCATCAAACCTTCACTATCGCGATCAGTTCGGGGTTTGCACGCCGGAGACCCCCGGCTTAGCGGGCCGCTGCGGGCGACGGAACTGCAGGCCGATATGCGTGAGGAGAGCGGCGAAAACGATTGCGCCACCGATCAGGGTGCGTTCAGAGGGTATTTCGGCGTGAACAAGCCAGACCCAGATCGGCCCAAGCACGGTTTCCAGCGTGCCGATCAAGGCAGCAAGAGCGGCAGGAACCAGCCGGGCGCCGGACGCAAACAGCGCCAGGCCGAGGCCGAGATTGAGCGCGCCGAAGGCCACCAATAGAGCAAAATCTGGCAGCGACGTGGCGTAAGTTGAGGCCTGCGTGGCGGCGAACGTTCCGGCAAAGGCAGCGCCCAGGCACGTTGCCGGCGTCATGCGAACATCGGCATGACGACGCGTCACCACGGTGGCGATCGCGAAGGCGATCGCATTGACGAGCGCGATTGCGTTGCCGATCAACGACACATCACCGCCGAGACCGTCAGAAACCATCACGCCCACACCGAGGATCACCGCGCCGATGGCGATCCAGGTCGGCACGGACACGCGGTCACGATACAGCATCCAGCCGATCAGGGCTGCGAACAGGGGCACGCCGGCATTGATGAGCACGACATTGGCAATAGTGGTGTAGCCGACCGCGATCACGAAGCAGGAACTGGCCACGGCGAAGCACAGCCCGACCACGATGCCGGGCAAGCCCATGGCGCGAAACAGCTGCAGCGTTCCGCGCACACCATCGCGCCAGATCATGAAGCCGAGCAGGAAGAGGGTCGCCCACAGCGAGCGCCACAGCACGATGGTCCAACTATCCGGCGCTTCCACAAACCGCACGATCGTTCCGCCAAAGCTCCAGAACAGCGCCGACAGGAAGATTAACAGCACGCCAAGCCTTTCGTCGAGCGACACGGAAGGGGCGGCAGAAAAGGCGCGGTCAGTCATGGCCGGCGGCGTCGCTTTTGTTTGGAGTACGGGGCTTTGTTTGGTGTGCGGGATAGAGATGGTTGCGCGGGACCGATCCAGCGTTCCGCTTTCTACTCATCGCATCAACATCCCGCTTTCGAGGCAACGACATTGATGCTGATGGACGCGACCTTGGACGGGGCTTGTGAGAGTGTTATCTTAACCGCCAACAGGAGACGTGCGATGAACGAGCGCCTGAAGCAAGCCGGAGAATGGATATGAACCAGATCCTGCGTGATGCCGTTCGTGAAGCCGAGGGCTTATCGGACGATGAGCAGGAAGAACTCGGCCGCGCGCTCAAGAGGCTGATGCTTCGCAAGCAGATCGATGGAGAATTGGCGGCAGCCGAGAAACGAGGCGGTCGTACGCCACACGACGACTTCATGGCAGAGCTGAAACAACGCTATGGCTAAGGTCTTCTGGCTGGACGAAGCCAGAGACAATGTGCGCGATCTGTTCGATTATCTGGTGCAGCACAATCCGCAGGCTGCCGAGCGCTACATCGACGCGCTTATCGAAACGGGGGAACAGCTGCGACTGTTTCCGAAGCGCGCGCGGGTTTATTCCGGCGACATCCGCGTCCTTCCATTCCGCAACCATCTAATCTTCTACCGCGTGATCGAGGAAGAGGATGAAGTCGAGATCCTGCGTGTTCGGGACGGCCGCCAACAGGTCGAAGATCTTTTGGATCCAGCCTCGGACTGATCCTCACTGAAAATCGAACGCGCTTAAGCCTGTCACCATCTCGTCCAACCCC
>NZ_DAMBUH010000139.1:0-219 GCF_032053605.1 Tianweitania sp. | reverse complement strand
GTGTGATCGGCGGTTCGGCGCGGGACAGGCAGCCGATGCGTTCGCAGAGGCGGCAGGCGGGGCCGATCAGGACGCGGGTTTCGGAACGCTTCGGGTCGTTAGCGGGCAGCGCATCGGCATAGATCACGGCATCGCGGTGCTCGATGTCGCAGCCGAGCAGGATTGCGGTGCGGCGCGGGCGTTCGGTGAAGGCGCCTTGCGGCCCCTCCAGCGTGCGGG
>NZ_DAMBUH010000138.1:0-7457 GCF_032053605.1 Tianweitania sp. | reverse complement strand
AGCCGGAGGGCGACAAACCGTTCCGCGCCAAGCGCCGCACCTGGGGCAATCGCAAGCCGGCCTCGCGCGCGGCCTGATTGTCGAAGTGATCGAAAGAAGAAAGGCGGAGCCTGGGAAACTAGCTTCGCCTTTTTTGTTTAGCCCCAACTCTTCTTGTTCCAGCCGCTGAGACGAAATAGCAGCTCGTGGCGAAGCCCGTGCGGCAGCATGCGTACCAGCTTCATCGGCCAGGCGAGGCGACGGGGGAACACGACCTCGAAGCCACCTGAGCGCAGGCCGCTCACCATGCGGGCGGCCGCGGCGTCGGTCTGCATCAGAGCCGGCATCGGGAACTTGTTCAACCGCGTCATGGCGGTTTCCACGAAGCCCGGATTGATCATCTGGATGCGCACATTGATCTTGCGCAGGTCGAAGCGCAGGGCCTCGGCAATCGTGTTCAGCGCCGACTTGGTGGAACCGTAGGCAGCCGTGGTCGGCAGGCCGAAATAGGCGGTGAGCGAACCGACGATGGCGATCTGGCCCCGCTTGCGCGCTTTCATCTTTTCCACCACCGGAGCCAGACAGCGCACCACGCCGAAGATGTTCACGTCATACACGCGCTCATACAAAGCCGGCTGAACGCGGCTCCCGGCAGCCGGCAGCGACGTGCCGGCGTTCAGCACAGCGAGCGCGATGGGGCCGAGTTCGGCTTCGATGCGCTCGACGGTTGAGCGCGCGGCGTCTTCATCCGTCACATCGAGCGGAAAGGCGAGGATGCGGCCTTTGCCGACAGTTTCTTTGGTCAAGGTCTCGAGCTTGTCGACGCTGCGGGCGGATGCCGCCACCGTATAGCCTTCACGGGCAAGCGCCACGCACAGCGCATAGCCGATGCCGCCGCTGGCACCGGTGACCCATGCGACACCATCTTCCGGCGAAGCGCGAAACAAGGACATAACAACATTCTCCTGAACGGCTTTGCGTCTATCTGCTTCGGGCCTTGCGAGAAAGAGTTTCCACAATTAGCTGTGCGAAGCGAACGGAAGCGGGTGAAAACCGTTTCGCTTCCATGCGGGCGTGGAACCCATTTCCTTCGGCGGGCTCCGCGATAAAACAACCGTTCTTGCAACCGGGCGCGCCGCTTCTTAAGCTCACCCAGAAATCAGACATCAGTGAGGACAGCATGGATCGCTCCGTACTCGACGCGATCGGCAACACGCCGCTCATTCGGCTCAAGCGCGCGTCGGAGGAAACCGGCTGCGAGATCTACGGCAAGGCCGAGTTCATGAATCCGGGCCAGTCCGTGAAAGATCGTGCCGGGCTGTTCATCATCCGCGACGCCGAAGAAAAGGGCCTGCTCAAACCGGGCGGCGTGATCGTGGAGGGCACGGCGGGCAACACGGGTATCGGGCTAACGCTTGTGGCGAAGGCACTCGGCTATCGCACGGTGATCGTGATCCCGGAAACGCAGAGCCAGGAAAAGAAGGACGTTCTGCGCATTCTTGGTGCCGAGCTCATTGAGGTGCCGGCGGTGCCCTATAAGGATCCGAACAACTACGTGAAATTGTCCGGCCGTCTTGCCGAGCAGCTCGCGCGCACCGAGCCGAACGGCGCGATCTGGGCCAACCAGTTCGACAATGTCGCGAATCGCGACGGCCATATCCGCACCACGGCCGAGGAGATCTGGCAGCAGACCGGCGGCAAGCTGGACGGCTTTGTGTGCGCTGTCGGCAGCGGCGGCACGCTGGTGGGCGTTTCCATGGGCCTGAAGGCGCACAACTCGGCAATCAAGATCGGTCTTGCCGATCCGATGGGCGCGGCTCTGTACAGCTTCTACACCGAAGGCAAGTTTGCGTCCGAAGGCAGCTCGATCACCGAAGGCATCGGACAGGGCCGTATCACCGCCAATCTGGAAGGTTTCGAACCTGACTTCGCCTACCAGATTGAAGACAGCGAAGCGCTGCCGATCATCTTCGACCTGATCGAGGAAGAGGGCCTGTGCCTGGGCGGGTCAACCGGCATCAACATCGCCGGCGCGATCCGGTTGGCGCGTGATCTCGGCCCCGGCCATACGATCGTGACGGTGCTGTGCGATTACGGTTCGCGCTATCAGAACAAGCTGTTCAATCCCGATTTCCTGCGCTCCAAGAACCTGCCTATCCCCACCTGGATGGAGAAGAAGTCGGCAATCGACGTGCCCTTCGAGGCTGGCGCCTGATGCCGGTGACTGAGGCTCTGTTTCGCGACGATGCCTATCTCGCGGAAACTGACGCGACCGTGCTTGCTGTCACGGACGATGGGGGCATCGTTCTGGATCGCACCATCTTCTACGCGACCTCCGGCGGCCAGCCGGGCGATATAGGCTCGCTGACGCGCGATGACGGCACGGTGGTGCCGATCGCGACCACGGTGACTGGCGAGACCAAGGAAGACATCATCCATGTGCCCGCTGAAGGCGCACCGGAGCTTTCCGTAGGCGATCATGTGCATCTGGCAATCGATATGGAGCGTAGGCTGAAGCTGATGCGCATGCACACCGCCTGCCATCTGCTCACCACCTTCTGCCAGTTTCCCGTGACGGGTGCCGCGGTGTCGGTCGACGATTCGCGCGTCGATTTCGACATGCAGGGCGAAACCATCACCAAGGAAGAGGCGACGGACAAGCTGATGGCGCTGGTGCGCGCCGATCATCCCGTGTTCATCCGGATGATCGGGGAAGACGAACTCGCCGCCAATCCCTCGCTGGTGAAGTCGAAGAATGTCCGCCCGCGAACGGGCACCGGACAGATCCGGCTCGTCTGCATCGGCGAGGATGCGATGGTCGACAGCCAGCCATGCGGCGGCACGCATGTGCGCTCCACAGGCGAGATCGGCGAAATCCATATCGGCAAGATCGAGAAGAAGGGGCGCGAGAACCGCCGGCTCCGCCTTCGCTTCGGTCCATTGGAAGGGTAGGCCTATGAGCGAACAAGCAAACTTCTTCGTCACGCCCGACTGGCTGCAGGACAATCTTGATACGCCGGGTGTCACGATCATCGACGGATCCTGGTATCTGCCCGCCCAGAATCGCGATCCGAAGGCCGAATACGACGCCGCGCATATTCCCGGCGCCGTGTTCTTCGATCACGAGCAGGTGGTCGAGCCATCCAGCACGCTGCCGCACACGTTGCCGACGCCCGAAGACTTCGCCCGCATTATCGGCGCGGCCGGCATTGCCGCAGACGATACGATCATCGTTTACGATGGACCCGGCCTGTTCACCGCGCCGCGCGTGTGGTGGATGTTGCGCACCTTCGGCGCCAAGGATGTTCGCATCCTCGAAGGCGGCTTCGACAGTTGGAAAGCGGCCGGTCGTCCGGTGACGGACGAGCTGACGCCGGTGGCCCCTTGCGTGTTCCACGTCGATCCGCACCCCGATCGTATCGCGTCTTTCGAAGACATGATGGGGATTGTCGAATCAGGCGAACGGCAGATCGCCGATGCCCGCCCTGCCGGGCGCTTCACAGGCAAAGACCCAGAGCCGCGCGAAGGCATGCGCACCGGTCACATGCCCGGCGCGCGCAGCCTGCCTGCCTTGTCGCTTGCACGCGACGGCAAGCTGCTGCCGGCGGACGAGCTGAAGGCTCGAATCGAATCGGCTGGGCTTGATCTGCAAAAGCCGATCGTGACCTCCTGCGGCTCCGGCATTACGGCTGCCGTGCTGTTTCTCGCGCTGGAATCACTCGGCCACAAAGACGTGAAGCTCTATGATGGCTCGTGGAGCGAATGGGGTTCGCGAACGGACACCCCGGTCACCACAGGCGAGGCATGAAGCACTTGTCCCAGGAGCCGCAGGAAGCGATCCCTGTCACGGTGACCTTCCTGGAAATGTTGCGGCCGCCATCAGCTTACCCGCGCATGCCTGCAAACAAGCAGCTCGCTCTGCTGCGGGCGCGCGACATGCCGCTGCATTACTACCGATACCTTATGGATCGAGTAGGCCGCAAATGGCACTGGGTTGCCATGCTTCGCTTATCTGACGAAGAGCTCGAAGCCTATCTTCGTGCACCTGGCCGCGACATACGCATCCTGTATTTGGAAGGCGCACCCGTCGGTTTCTTCGATCTTCACGCGCAAGTGCCGGACTTCGTCGATCTCGCTTATTTCGGCATGATGAGCGAAGCGATCGGGCAGGGGCTTGGACGGTGGTTCCTTGGTGCGGCGATCGAAGCCGCCTGGTCTTATCAGCCCAAGCGCGTGGTCGTGCAGACCTGCACTTTGGATCATCCCGCAGCCCTGCCGCTTTACCAGAAGCTCGGCTTTAGTCCGATCGGCCAGACGGCAAGCGTCATCCAGCCGCTTTCGGAGGCTGAAAGAGCCGCGGCGATCTTCAGCGCCTGAGGATTGTCTCTGCGGCAACAGCGAAAGCTGCGAGGAACCGCAACAGGTGCTTGACGGCGCGGGGGGTGACACCTATTGAACCGCCCTGTGCGAGGCGCGCGTTGAGGCCTCGTGGCGGAGTGGTTACGCAGAGGACTGCAAATCCTTGCACCCCGGTTCGATTCCGGGCGAGGCCTCCACCCGCGGCTCGCACAACTCAGAAATGGCGGATCCGCTTCTTGGACCCCCGAATATCTGCAAGGTCTGCGATGAGCGTCGATTTCGCTACCCAGCGGTTGAGAATGGTGGATGGGCAAGTGCGCACCACCGATGTCACCAGCCTGGAAATCATCGATGCGATGCTCGCCGTGCCGCGCGAGGACTTCGTTCCCGCCCGCAAGCGTGCACTGTCTTACATCGACGAAGATCTTGAGATTGCACCGGCAATCGGCGGCAATCCAGCGCGCTTCCTGATGGAAGCCTCGCCCTTCGCCAAGATGGTGCAGATGGCGGACATCCGCGCAAACGACTTCGTTCTGGATGTTGGAACCGGCACTGGCTACAGCGCCGCGATCCTGTCGCGTCTGGCAAGTTCCGTTGTTGCCCTGGAAAGCGATGCGACCCTGGCCGAGCATGCCACATCGGCCTTGCAGCACCTCGGCTATGACAACGTCGCCGTCGTAACCGGCCCCTTGAATGAGGGCTACCCGTCGCAGGGTCCTTACGACGTCATCGTCGTGGAGGGTTCGGTTGACGAGGTGCCGCAGGTCGTGCTCGATCAGTTGAAGGATCACGGTCGGCTGGTTGCTGTTGTTGGTCGCGGGAATTCCGGATCGGCGCGGCTTTATGTTCGCGAAGCGAAGGCTGTATCCGGCAGGCCCGTGTTCAACGCCGCCGTTCAGCCGCTGCCCGGTTTCGAAAAGCCGAAGGCTTTCCAGTTCTAAGCGTTTTCAAGTTCAGCTGAGATCGGCCACCGGCGGTTGCAGATCGCGGCACCTGTACTTGCGCCTGTGAGATCATTGCACAGCGCTTATGGTAAGGTTCTATGGAACCGTGCCCTTGCTGCAACAACAGCCGCAGCATTTATGATCGAACCCTTAACCGCGCTTTGACATTCTTGCGCAACCGCGGGTGGAAGGTATAGCCCTATGCATCGTGGACGACTGCATATTCTGAGTCCATCGTCGGCAGGTCGCGGCTATTTGGTCTAGCCGTCAATCAGTGAGGGCGCGTGTCTATTTTTTCCAAAAGTTTGTTCGCCGCATTGCTCTCCACGAGCGTGGCATTTTCTTCCGCTGCCTTCAGCGAGTCCCTGACGGGCGCGCTGGCAAAGGCTTATGAATTTAACTCGCAGCTGAATTCCGCGCGTGCCGGTGTGCGCGTGACGGATGAAGGCGTTGCTATTGCAAAGTCCGGTTACCGCCCGGTTGTCGCGGGGTTTTCCAACTACTCTCTGGCCCGCCAGTCGGGGTTTCGCCTGCAAACGGGCGGCTTCGGCGTGTCGGTGTCTCAGACGCTGTTCGACGGCTTCCAGACCCGGAACAACGTCCGTGCGGCCGAATCGCAGGTGTTCGCCCAGCGCGAAGCCTTGCGCAATTCGGAAATGAACATCCTGCAGAACGCTGTGACGGCCTATATGGACGTCATTCGCGATCGTCGCGTTGCAGCACTTTTGCAGCAGAACCTGGCCTTCCTTGAGGAGCAGGTTCGTGCAGCGAACTCCCGCTTCGAAGTGGGCGAGGGTACGCGCACCGACGTGGCTCAGGCTGATGCGACGCGGGCATCCGCCGTTGCCCAGCTCGCGGCTGCCCGCGCGCAGGCGCTCTCCAGTGCGGCGACCTATCGCCAGGTCATCGGTTCCGAACCCGATGGTTTGACCGCTGCAGCGCCCATCACCAAGCTTCTGCCATCGACGCTTGATCGTGGTATCTCGACCGCGCTGCTGGTTCATCCGGCAATCAAGTCGAACCTGCATGTGGTTGATGCCACCGAGTTCACCGTGAAAGCGGCTGAAGGCGCTTTGCTGCCGCAGTTGTCGGCAGAGGGCACGGTTCAGCGCAGCTATCGCGACTCGAGCCCGAGCACGACCCAGGACGGTGAGACCGATGCGGCAAGCCTCGGTTTGCAGCTGAACATCCCGATCTATAATGGCGGGCGCACCTCCGCGACCGTTCGTCGGAACAAGGAACAGGTTGGTCAGGCGCGCATCGACGTCGATGTCAGCCGCGACCAGGTTCGTCAGGCCGTGACGGCTGCATGGACGCAATATATCGCGGCTCAGCAGTCGATTGCCGCCAACCGCGAACTGGTGTCTGCGGCGCAGCTCGCTTTGTCCGGCGTTCAGGAAGAGCTGAATGTCGGTCAGCGCACCACGCTCGACGTGTTGGATCAGCAGGCCGACGTGATCACCGCACAGGTCAATCTCGCAAACTCCGAGCGTGACGCGGTGGTTGCGAGCTACGCAATTCTCAGCGCGACCGGTCAGCTGTTTGCTGACAAGCTCGGCCTGAAGGTCGCAGCGCACGATCCCAAAGAGCACTACAATGCTGTGAAGGATAAGTGGTTCGGTTTGCGCACCCCGGACGGTCGCTAAACCAGACCTAAAGCTCGGAGACTTGCGCGCAAATGCTGTGCGCAAGTCTCTTCATCCCGGTTTCGGGATTCACCGTTTCTTGAGGTTCGTTTACGCTCAACCCATTGATTCGGTGGCCTTGTTGCTGCCGATTGCGATGAGGCGGCGGTGTGACCATGGCGCAAGCAAACAGTGTTCAGCGTGAACCCTCCATGGAGGAGATTCTCGCCTCCATTCGCAGGATTATCGAAGACAGCGACACTGCACGCCCGGCCAATGACGGGGCTGTGGCAGATCCTGCTTTGCCGTCCGAACCGGCCGAAGTTGCTGATATAGAGACGATGCGGCTTGGTGCGCGCGAGGCAGCGTCCCCACCGCGTCCAGCACCCCAGATCGATCATTCCGCCATCGAACAAGCAAGCCTGCTGCGCGATCGGCGTATCGCCGAGGAGCTGCGTCCGAGCCTTGCCGCGGTTCCGCTTTCGGCGCGTGTAGCGGCCGAGCCGGCTGCAGTTGCGCCATCGCCTGCCGCACCAGCTGTCGAACCAGT